>VBOM01000113.1 GCA_005877535.1 Nitrospirota bacterium
AACGATCCGCGCCATTATTGCGGATTGCGGGGTCAAGATCAATGTCGACGACAGCGGAACCGTCACGATCGCGTCGGTTGACGGAGCCTCGGCCGAGAAGGCCAAAGAAATGATCAGTCGGATTACCGAAGAAGTCGAGATTGGGAAGATCTACATGGGTACGGTTCGGAAGATCATGGACTTCGGCGCGTTTGTCGAGGTCCTGCCGGGAACCGATGGATTGGTGCACATCTCGCAGCTGGCGCACCATCGAGTCCAAACGGTATCCGACGAGGTGAAGGAAGGCGATCAAATCCTGGTGAAGGTCCTGGAAGTGGATCGGCAAGGAAAGATCCGCCTTAGCCGCAAGGAAGCCATGCCGCCTCCGACCGGGGCCGGTGTGCTTGATCCGTCCGCCAGGTAGCTGTCTTGTATCGCAAGCTCGTCCTGGACAACGGGGTGCGGGTGGTGACCGAACGGATGCCGACGCTCAAGTCGGTCACCGTCGGCGTGTGGGTCAACACCGGGTCACGGGACGAGCAGTCTTCCCAGGCAGGATATTCCCACTTCATCGAACACATGCTCTTCAAAGGAACGCGCAGGCGTTCCTCCGCCGAAATTTCGCGCGAAATCGACGCGCTTGGCGGAGAGATGAATGCCTTCACCTCGCGGGAGACAACGACCTATTACGTGAAGGTGTTGGATCAGCAACTGCAGCGAGCGTTTGAACTCCTCTCCGATCTATTCCACCATTCCCGTTTCGAATCCAAAGAAATCGAAAAAGAAAAACAGGTCGTCCTGGAAGAAATTCGCATGGTCCAGGACGATCCGGAAGATCTCGTGCAAGAGCTCCACATGGGCCAAGTGCTGAGGCGTCATCCGCTCGGTCGCTCTATTCTAGGCCGAGAGAAGACGATCAGAGGTCTGCGACGCCAGGACCTGCTGAATTATATAGAGACCTACTACGATCCGTGGCAGACCGTGGTTTCGATTGCCGGAAACTTTGAGCAGACCAAGCTTGATCGGCTGGTCGCGCGGTATTTCGGCAAGGGTCGTGTTGCAAAGGCGGTCTACGCCAACAGGCGTCGTCCTCCTGACGTGCGTGGCGGTGTCTTGCTGAAGAAGAAACGGTTGGAACAGGTGCATCTTTGTCTCGGTCTCAAAGGCGTTGCTGCAGGTCACCAGGATCGGTATGCGTTGTATACGCTCAACAGCGTGTTGGGCGGCAGTGTGAGTTCGCGTTTATTCCAGGAAGTCCGAGAGAAGCGGGGTCTCGTCTATTCGATCTACTCTTTCTTGTCCGGTTATTCGGATGGCGGGATGATCACTGTGTATGCGGCGACGAGGCCGAAAGAGGTGGATCGCGTTGTGGATCTCGTCTGCCGAGGCATTCGGCAGATCGGCATCAAAGGCGTCGAACAGAAAGAACTTGAGAGGGCGAAGACCCAGATGAAGGGCAGCTTGATGCTGAGCCTCGAAAGTTCGCACAGCCGCATGAGCAAATTGGCGAAGGACGAGCTCACACACGGAACATATACGTCGCTGGACGACATGCTGGCTCATATCGACCGTGTGAATGTGGAGCAGGTCTTCAACGTGGGCCGCAAATTTTTCGGGCTGGACTCCCTCGCGATCACAGGGCTTGGGCCTCTCGCCTCGTCCAGTCTGCAGTCCCACAGATGAGAATTTTCTCATAGAAACTCATCAAAAAAATCTCAAGGTGGACACAAATATTGATATAATTTTCTATAATATATTGATTATTAAACGCATTTTTCATCATATTTGAAGCAATCCATCGGGGGAACAATTTCTTGACACAGTTTCATGGTTTTCAGTACCATGGAAAAAATTCTGACGACGACTTTTAATCGAATGGACGGAGCAGACAGAAAAACAAGGAGATGTGGCTAAAATACCATCACGCATGGCTCCGTGATCTCTGAAATAGAATTTATAGCGTCCGTTGTTCTTAGACGAAGTATCGATCGGTTATCGTGGTGTAATTTCATGAAGGAGGGACTAGGTATGCCAAGGGTCATACTTATAGCCGCCGTGACAGTGATTTCTGTGCTCAGCATGCTGACGGCCGAGTTCGCCGTTGCTGCCGATGTGTCCGGTGTAACTGGTCCAACTGACAACATCGTCGGTGGAAAGCCGATGAAAGGTGAAATCACCAAGACTCTCAAGGGTCGGGTATGGTCACAGTGGGCCGACAATCCGGATGGAGAGTTGCTCTTCGGGATTCAATATTGGAATGCCGGTGAACCAGGTTCAGGAACCCCGAATGGCCGTTCGTCTTCCGACCTCGATGTGAAACCGCCTGATCCATTATTCACCTGCTGCGGCTGGGGCTTTGTGGGTGGAACGGATAGGAATAACCCCTATTCCGGGTGGTACCATGCCGCCACGACCGTCCGGTTGGCTGTGAAGGATAAGGCTCTCATGGATCAGATCATCAAGGCCTCCCAGGAACTCGTCGCTATGGAAGTGAGTCTGGATGGTCGGACGATCACCGGCTTTAAGGTTATTAAAGAATAGACCTTAACAAGTTTTAGTTATTTCCTGTCCTGTTAAGGAGGACGCTATTATGAAGTTTCATACGAAAGGCTGGGCCGTGATGGCCGCTGTAGCGCTGGTAGTCACTACGGCCTCCACCGCACTGGCGATCGAATCATTCCAAGAGCGTTTTGAGTGGGGCGATATGAGCAAGCCGACGACATTGCAGGGTCGCGTGATCGTGCTCGATCCCTATGATGAGGCGGTCTGGATTAATGTGTCTGTATTCGGCGGCAGCGCTGAAAGCGGCTACTTCTGGCAGAAGATGCAGCCGGGGAAAAACCTAAAGTTTTACGCAGACAAGGGTGCTTGGGAAGAACTCAAGAAGATGGGTCGCCCCCATGCGGGACCGGCCGCCGCAAAGGAAGTGCCTCCGTCCAGCACGACTGACTTGATCGAGTTTACCGTGACGGAACCAGAACAGAATCATCGTGTCATTTCCTCGGTCAAGAAGCTTCCAGAAGTGACCGGTTCCATGGGGAAGCCGCTTAGCATCTCCGGTCTACGGTTGAAGGAGTGCGCGGGAAAGAGCGAAATTGAGGCAGGCTGTGCAGCAGCGAAGCAAGGCCTCAATACCTCACCGAAGACTCCTGATGGGGCCGCTTTACCCATGCAGTATGATGTGTTGCTCCCAGGTGGACAGCCCATCGCTGGCTTGATTCCCTGGACCGCGAAGTACAACCTTGGGTCCGGTCACTGAGCTGAGACAGTCACTGACTTCAGAGGCGGCATCTCCGAAAGGGGATGCCGCCTTTCTATTTCCCGCGATCGTCTTGGCTGCTTGGACCGATCCGACGCTGTAGGTCAGCGAGGCGATTGAGTGCATCGAGCGGCGTCATGGAGAAGAGGTCGATTTGTTGCACTTCATCGATGATCGGATGTGGGTGAGGAAGCGAGGTATGGTGCGGTTCTTTCTCTGAAGATATCGGCGTACCCTCGATGGTATTATCCGGTTGTTCCAACTGGGCCAGGACTTGTTGCGCC
>VBOM01000114.1 GCA_005877535.1 Nitrospirota bacterium
ACAACTTGCCGCCGCTCGCGACCGTTGTTTTTCGTGAGCAACGGCGAAGCGCGTACTGTTTGAGTCGCTTTGGACGAGTTTACGGGCTTCGAGCGAGCAAGGGCTAGTTGGGTGCCCTCGAAGGTGCAGGCGGCGGAGTTTCCGCCCGTCGGCCTACTTCCCGAATGCTTTTTTCAGCAGCGGCTCTATCTCGCCTTTGGCCGCCATCGGATCGAGGATGTCGGTATCTCCGTAAAACTGCCCGTTGATGAACACTTTGGGGAGGGTCGGCCAGTTGGTCATCTTGACGAGTGCCTCTCGCTTGGCCGGTTGAGACAGGACGTCGACGAGTTCATACGGGTATCCGTACTTATCGAAGAACTGCATCGTCTCCTTCGTAAACCCGCACATCGGCATCTGTTTGGTGCCCTTGCCGTAGATTAAGATCTTGTGCGTGGCGACTTCCTTGTTAATTTCCTCTTGAATGGGATCTGCCATGGGTCGGCCTCCTAGGCTTCATCTGTGGTTTTGGCTGTAAGTTCAAGTGCATGAATCCGCCCATCTTTCAATGGGCCATCCAACGCCTGATAGATCAGACGATGCCGATCCAGCAGATTCTTCCCTGCAAAAGCTGCCGAGATCACCACCACTTTGAGATGATCCATCGTGCCGGTCCGATCCGAGACCGTGACCGAGGCATCTGGCATCATCCGGAGCAGGTATTCCGTCAGAACATCCGGCGTAATCATGACCCCTCCAATCGGGTGGCAATAAGAATACCTCAGAGCCAGACCCAAAGGCAATTCGGACCAGCCAGAACTCAAAGGCGAGACGAGCGAGACTAGCGGGACAGGCGTGACGCGAGGGTCCGAGGTTCGGAACTTCGAGTCGCGCCTTTCTCGCATGTCTCGCACATCGCGCACCGCTCCGGCACTGGTGGTGGATTTCAACACATGCTGGTGGATAACAACCACGCCTGCATAGGTCACTTGCCCATAAGACTCCTCTTTGCAATGGAATCCGAACCGTTTCTGTATGGCCATGCTGGCACGCGCATTGCGATCCAGGTGGGACAAGAATAGGCGAGCCAACCAGAGTCCAAACCCATCTACCTATCATCCAAGGAGGGTGCCATGAATGAGTTCAAGTCTGGGTTTTTCGTCGGGGGAGAGGCCTGCGAGGGGCGAGTGCTCGTGGTAGACGACGAGCCTGATATTCGCAAAGTCGTGAAAATGACTCTGGAGAAATCCGGCTATGAAGTCATCGAAGCGGAAAACGGTGAGAAGGCGATCGACGTCATCAATTCAGGCGAGAACCGGCTTCTCCTCGACGTCGTCATCTGCGACATTCGCATGCCCAAAATCAATGGAGCCGAAGCTGTCGCCTACTTCCGGAGTAACTACCCTCGAGTCCCGCTCGTCGTACTGACCGGCTTCCCGGATCCCGATATGGCGACATCCTTTCTCCGGCAAGGAGTGGTAGATTATCTCGTCAAGCCGGTCCAAGGAGAGACACTGAGGTCAGCCGTCGCGCGAGCAATAGAACAGCGGGAACTTGCACGGCTGTGACCATGAACCTTCATCCTCCACATTGCCGAGGAGAGGCATGGTCAAGGTTGTTCTCCTCTGCAACAGGGCCACAGTCTCGCTACAGGGAGACCGCCTGATGGAAAGGTCCGACCCTACCAAAGTCGCCATTCTGGGAGGAGGACGCGGCGGCCGCGCACTGTTAGATCTGCTGCACCAAATCCCGTCGATTGAGATTGTCGGCATTGCAGACAGTGATCCTGCGGCACCAGGGCTGCAACGAGCGCGTGAGCTTAAGGTTCCCGTAACCACCAATGTGCCAGACCTGATCAGCGACCATGGCGTGGGCCTGCTTTTGGATGTCACAGGCGATCCAGAGATGGAGGCCTATCTGCATGCCCACAAACTTCCTACGGCAGAAATCCTCAGTGGATCAGCCTCCCGGTTACTGTGGAAATTAATTCAGCATGAATCCAAGCTGGAAGCCGAACTCCTCCATTCAGAAAAGCTTGCGGGAATCGGCTCATTTGCTGCGGGAATCGCGCATGATATCAACAATCCCCTGCAACTCATTTTGGGCCTGGCGGAAAACCTTACAGTCGAACGCGACCTGGCCGCCGTCCACGAACAAGCCCGGGACATTATTGAAGCAGTCAAACAGACGAGTGCCATCTGTCGGGACCTCACCCGCTACTCACGACGCGCATCCCCTCACGGGAATGTGATGGTGTCTGTAAACGGAAAGCTGGACGAGGCGCTGAAAATCGCACGCTACGCGTCAAGTTTTCACGATATCGAGATGATCAAACATTACCAGTCCGGCGCCGCCGTTACAGGCAACCCGGATGAGTTGCTGCACGTCCTCGTCAACCTCATCACCAATGCGGTCCATGCCATGGAGCGCCGCGGCGGCACATTGACACTCGAGACCACACTCCTTGACGGACAGGTCGGCGTCCGAATCTCCGATACGGGATGCGGCATCGCCCCGGACAATATCCCCGAGATTTTTGAGCCATTTTTCACGACGAAAGCTCCCGGCAAAGGTACGGGGCTGGGGCTCTATAACGTCAAAACCATCATCAACAAAATGCACGGCACGATTGCTGTCGACAGTCAGATCGATAAGGGAACGACCGTAACCTTGACCTTCCCCAACGCCGAGCCGGTCGGGCAAGGATGGCCGTCATGAATCCAGCACAGCCCGCGTTTCGCTCTGAAACAAGGTGGGGGCTCCAACCCAAACTGATTCTGTCCATGTTGCTCGTGGGGGTGATTCCCCTCATGTTGGGGCTCGGTCTCGCCTTTTGGCAAGGCTCTCGCGAGATCCAGGTCGTCAACGGCGAAAGCTTCAAGGCCATTGCCGAGGAGACGGCACGAAAAGTTGATCTCTTGATGTCAGATGAAGTAGGGCGGACATCACGGATTGCGGCAGACCCTTCGATTATCCTTGAACTTGAGCAACGGCGCGATGCCCTGCTGGACATGACGGATGATGCGCGTCGTCGAGCGATGAACCGGCTCAAAGAAGGGTGGGAGGCCAAAGACCCCGCGGCAGTCCAGGCCATTACGGGAAACAAAATGGCCGGCCTCATTCGACGAACGTGCACAGAGCTATGTGATCAGCATCTCGCTCCCCATTATGGATCACATCAGATATGGAACAGTCGGCGTGCTGCATCGCGTGATCGACGCCAAAGAGCTGATCTCGCCCTCGATCTCGCCTATTCGCTTCGGCAAGACCGGACATGTGATGCTGATCGACCATCGCGGCATCGTGATGAGCTGTCCCATTCTGCCGACCGGCGTCCGACTTTCCGATGCACAGCTCATTCCCCTTGTCACACCACTTCAACCGGGCTGGGTCAGTGCGCCGAGCGATGGCCACGGCGGACAATCGACCTCGCTTATCGGATTCGCCCCGGTGCCGGAAATCAGCCGTGCCACCAGTAGCGATCTAGGCACAGGCTCCTGGCACACCTTCGTGTGGGAAGCCTCTGACGAACTCTTTGCCCCGATTCGTCACTTCCTCACCTGGATGGCCGTATTCAGTCTCATCGCTGTCGGATTGATAACGTCCCTCGGCTACCTGGCGGCTCATCGTATTGTCATGCCGGTGCGCCGATTACAGGCAGCGGCACAATTGATCGGGCGCGGTGAGCTTCGGCAGCCCATCGACATTCAGACCGGCGATGAGCTCCAGGATTTGGCCGACGAACTCAATCGAATGAATCGCCAATTAGTGGCCGCCTTTGCAGGCCTGACCGATCAAGTGGCCATCAAAACGCAACAAGTGGAGTCCTTGCTTCACTCGACGGACCAGATCCTGGATGCAGTCCCAACTCCGATCATCATGGTCGATCAAGCCGAACAGGTACAGTACATCAACCGGGTCGGACGCAACTCCTTCCAAGCCATACTTGATTCGACCAAATCAATCCCCTTGTTCGATATACTCCCCGTCGATCCCGCTGTACGAGAGCATCTGCGAAAAGAATTCAGATGTGCGCGGAGCGGAGAAGATATCACGACAGCATCTGGGGTAGAGGACACCGCTGCCGTCAACCGCGCCCGTGACCCGTTGGCTCCCGTGATGGAAACGGCCGACCCACACAACCGACAGGAGATTCAGATTGGTCCCCGACGGTATCACTATCAGTGGTTCCACCTGGCGGGGAGAAACCAGGGAGAGGACCGGATCGGTCTTGTCTTCAGGGACACGACTGACGAAAGCCGCCTCCAGGACCAGCTCATCCAGGCTGAGAAATCAGGCAGCCTCGGGACCCTCACCGCCGGAATCGGACATGAGTTGAACAATCCACTCTTCGGAATACTCGGACTGGGGGAAGCCATTGGAGAAGAAGCCAACCTCGACCGCGTCAGAATCTATGCCCGCGACATCCTGCAGCATGGTCGTCGAATGGCCGCTATTATTCGAGACTTCACCGGCGTCACGACCCGCGAGACATTGGACCAATGGCAACCGGTTCACCTCGAGCGGGAACTCGATCAGGCCATCGCGACACTCACGGGCAGCATGGACGCCTCAGGACTCGCATTCCAGAGAACGTACGCGGGAGACACTTGTGTACTGGCCCTCCCCGACCAGCTCAGACAGGCGTTCACGAACTTGTTGATGAATGCCATTCAGGCGATGAAGGGCCGGGGCAGCTTGCGTCTCTCGACGTCCCTGACCGATACATCCGTCGTAACCACGATTGTGGATTCAGGCCCCGGCATTCCGAAACAGCATCTGTCAAAAATTTTCGATCCATTCTTTACCACAAAGGGACAGGGCGAAGGATCCGGACTTGGCCTGACCGTCGCGCGCCGGATCATCAAGAAATTTGGAGGGGACATCAGAATTGAGAGCCAGGAGGGGAGCGGCACTTCGTGCATCGTAACCCTCCCGACGATTCCTCTTCTGCCGCCCACACAGGAGGCTTCATGTACCGAGTCAACGTCTCGCTCTACGCCGCAGCCCTCACCGTCTTCATAAGCCGCAGGAAAACTCGCGTATTACAAAATACGCTGCTGCGATCTCACGCGTGGTGGGGCCAGAACAGCCAGCTGGAAGCTCAAAAAGGCCAGGCTTCTCCTCCGGCAAACCCTGGCGGTGTTTCACCCTCCCACCCTGACTCTGCCAAGACAGACTCTTCGCCCCAGGACGCGCCTTATCCCATGCAAGGCCGCAACTCCGCAACTGACCATCGATTTACGTTTCACGCCTCACGGTTCACGGCTCCTGGGCGCGATGCGAGAGCAAAGCCGGCCGTCTTTTTCAGCATCCTACTAATCTCCTGGCTCTGGTGGGGACCTCACGCCCTATCCGCGAAGGGACATTCAGGATCACCCGGCATTCCACCGGAGAAAGCGGCAGCCTATATCTATGCCGTCATCAAGGCCGACCGCACACTGTATACGACGGACATCGTCGATCGACTCCAGGCGAAAGGCGTCACCTCGGCGTCCGAACATTGGGAGCAGGAGAACGCCCTCATGTTGCCTGCCCAGTTTCTCCAGCATTCGGGCAAGTTGGCAGCCGAGAACGGAAGCGGGATCCGGTATCGACTGATCGGTCTCTGGCCTATTTACCGGCGTAACGCTCCGGCGAGCGACCTGGAACGCAACGCGTTGGAGTCTCTTCGACAGAATCCAGACCTGCCCGTCACCGGAATCGTGACCAGTGGGCGCAAACAATACTTTCAGGCAATCTACCCCGACCTCGCCGTCTCACAGGCCTGTATCGACTGCCACAACGGTCATCTGCTCAGCCCGAAACGGGACTTTAAGCTCAACGATGTGATGGGCGGAATCGCCATCACCCTTCCGCTGGAATAGGGATGTCGATGGCCGCGCGAGGCAAGTGGGACGAGCGAGACTTATGAGAGTTCGAGGTTCGAGGTTTTCTAAACTTCGAATTTCGGATCGCGCATGTCCCGCCCGTCTCACGTGAGCGGCGCATCCCCGATTGCAAAAGAAACGGTCGGGAATCCTGTGGACTAGGGTGGTGTGGCAGGACTCGCGGGTGTATCTGTTTCAGCGTTGTGATATTCCTCCCGATAGATCTGAATGGCGGTCATCAACAGACTCACCAGAACCGGCCCCACGAAGAGCCCGATGAGGCCGTAGAGCGCCAGCCCGCCGAGAACGCTGAATACGAGGAAGAGCACGGGGATCTGGACCGCCTGTCCGATCAACCAGGGTCGAAGAAACTGATCGATCATCGACACCACGCCGA
>VBOM01000115.1 GCA_005877535.1 Nitrospirota bacterium
GTGTAAGAACCCGTAAGGCAGGAATACCTCCTCTCCTGTTGATCCGGTGGTCCGACGAAGCGCATCCAGGGAGGCAGCTTCCTCCTGTGCCAATCGAGCTTCTTCCTCCCGGAATGGAGAGGGGAGCCGCAAGATCGGGATGAAAGTTTGGACCTCGCAGGCACCATGGGTCAGACCGCGATCTTCTGTCGGGATACCCATTGATCGGCAGACCAGAGGGCGGTGATGGTAGACGCCACAACGTCCGTCCGTCTCTAGAGCTGGACAGGGATGATTATGAAACTCTGTAACCAACCGGTCGATGTCCTGATCGGACCAATTGTCGAGAAGATCGCTGTGGGTCAGTTGCGGGAAGGCTGCCTCCATTGCGGCGGTCTGTTCAATGGCTCGTTGTTCTATACGATGGCGGTGATCCGGCGGAAGGCCGGCGAGCCCCTGTTGGAGAGTCTGGACGTCGAGGAGGGTGATGGGAAAGGGTCCGATGCAACAGCTGGTGCAGCCGAGTCGGCAGGGAACTTCACTCAGCAGGGCGGCGGTTGCTCGCTGGAACCAGTAGTCGGTTTTTTGATACAGCGGAGCGGGATCTGGCAGGGTTGGGACTGCCAAGGTGGCTCATTCCTCTTTGAAAGAGAGATCGACGATGAGCTCGCCTTGGGGTGAGTAGAAGCCCTGGTTATCGATCTGGACGATTCCATTGCACTGATCCTGATAGAACTCCAAAATCCATCCGTTGAAGTCATAGCCTTCATCGGTCATTTCATTCTGGACGAACCGGGTCGTGAGTAGAAATCGCGCGCGCTCGACATATCCGCGTGCGAAGCCTGCCTCGACATCGTCGTAAGCGGAGAGAAGGTCTAAGAACTGCTTCTTCTCCTCGTCGAACACGTCTTGATAGGAGCCTCGATCCCGGGCACAAAACACCTGAATCGGTTTTCGGTTGGGATCATAACCGAGCGTCACCTGGACCCAGGCCCATTCATCCAACATGGTGTCGTCCATGTCCGGTGGAGTAATCGGGGTCTGAGCACGTGACTTGAGAAATTCCAAGAGCAAACGGAGCGGGGGAGAGTTTTCCTTCTGACAAAACACGCGAGAATATTGGTACTGCTCTGTCTGTGCAGAATCGGCCGGTTGGGCGGTCGATGGGAGAATAGGTAGTTCTTTTGCCACGCTAGCGACTCGGGGTACGGCAAAAATGACTCACGAATATGATAGACAACTTTACTGTACGCTGGCTGGTCTCAAAACTGCAAGAAGCCGGTGAAGGCGTTTCCCTACGCCTGGCCTGTGTTTTTCTGGTTGACAGCCTTGGAGCGCTTGGATAGACTCCCGCAGGTTTTCGCCGATTCCAGCGACACGACTATTCGTTCAAGCATATTTATTAAGTCTGAGCGGAGTCAAGGGGGGCGAGTTCACATTTCACCATTTTCGTTCTTTTAAGGAGGTTACTCGTATGGCTAAATCAATGACCAAGTCGCAGATCGCCGATTACCTGGCTCAGAAGACCGGGTTGACCAAGAAGGCGTCCGTCCAGCTTATGGATGACTTTGCCGCCTTGGCTTACAAGGAAGCGAAGAATGTCTTCGTGATACCTGGGATCGGGAAGCTCGTATTGGCGAACCGCAAGGCTCGCATGGGGCGGAACCCACAGACCGGTGAGGCCATCAAGATCCCAGCCAAGCGTGTGGTCAAGTTCCGCGTGGCCAAAGCTGCCAAGGATGCGATCCTCGGGAAGAAGTAAGCGGAGATCGTCCGTGACTCGTCTTCTTCCGACTTCGTTCACGCCGCATGAAAAACCATAGGGCCGGCTCCCCGAGAGGGGCGCCGGCCCTGTACTATTATGGTCATCGTTCGTTACATCGATGGACCAAGCCCGGTTCCGCCCATGCCGTCATGCCCCACCAGCTTGATCGCGTCGCCGTCCTGAACCAGCGAGTCCTCGCTCGCGATCTTTTTATTGATGGTCACCAGCACTTTCTTCTCGCGAATGAGTTGGAGGAGATGGCGCAACTGCATGCCTTGCCTCTGGATCACCTGGCGGACAGACATGGGGGACGGCACTTCACACGCGAAGTCCCGTTCGCCTTCGAGGGTTTGGAGTTGACCCATCAGCGAAATGGTAATCATGATCGGACAGTCCTCCTCTTCAGTGGTGATAGGCGGGGCATTGTGCCCGTTGACTCCATGCCGGTCGCCATCGATAATGTTCGGCCATGCCGTCGTTGGATATCCAGAATTCCGGGATGCCGGATTTGCAATTCGTCCTGTTCGTGTCGGCCCTCTGCACGGCCGATCTCACGACATTGAATGTGCCGTCGGAACTTCGCACCACCATTTTCGACCGTTGTTGGGCGCTCACCCATACCGAGCCGCCGCCGACTGATCCCAAGGAGCGTGTGCTCGATCTTCGCGAGGGCACGGAATTAACGCTAGAAGCCTGTCTATCTACGATCCGTTCGCTGCTGACGGACGCCGGTATTGGTACCATCGCCTGGGACCATCCGGTGAGTGAGCCGACCCACGAGAGCACGCCGGCCGCGAAGCCGTTGATTGATCGGCTTGGGCAATTGTACCCCGATCCTGCTGAGATCGTCGATCCCGAAAACCCGGCGTCGGGTTAGCGAGCGAGATAGGCGAGGCTGGCGGGAAAGGCGAGATCGACGGAGACAAGGCTTGCACGTCGCGCCTGTCCAACCTGTCCCACGTATGAGAGACAGACAAGAGGACGAAGAGGAACATCGTGCGGGTCACGACAACCGATATTCCAGGGGTATTACTGATTGAACCGGATGTCTCCCGCGATCCACGGGGGCTCTTTCTTGAGACCTACCATGCACGTCGGTACGCGGACGCCGGCATTCCCGGCCCCTTTGTTCAGGATAACTGTTCACAGTCCATGCGGGGCACGTTGCGCGGGCTCCACTATCAATAGCCGCATGCCCAGGGAAAGCTCATGATGGTGACCGAAGGAATCGTCTACGATGTCGTGGTGGATATCCGAAAGGGGTCGCCGAGCTTTGGCCGGTGGTATGGAGCCGAACTCTCGGCGGAGAATCGGCGCCAAGTCTATGTACCGCCGGGTTGTGCCCATGGATTCTGCGTGACCAGCGACCGCGCCTCGTTTCTGTATAAGTGCACGGACTATTATGCGCCGAGCGACGAGCGGGGAATCATCTGGAACGATCCATCCCTCGCGATTTCCTGGCCGGTCGCGACACCCATCTTATCCGCCAAGGACCGCATCTACAAATCCTTGGCCGAGATGGAGCCGGAGTTGCCACGGTATCGACCGATCGGATGACGAGCCGCTAGCAGGCTGTGGAAAAAGTATTTTGGTACGTTAAAACTCTTCTGGTATGTACGTGTGCGACAAGAGGAGAATGTCACCGCAGGATGCTCAAAAAGGCCGGCCTTCTCACCCGCCCAACCCTGGTGGTTATTTCACCCTCCCGCCCTGAGTCTGCCAAGACAGCCTCTTCGCCCAGGGACGCGC
>VBOM01000116.1 GCA_005877535.1 Nitrospirota bacterium
TCCAAGACTGATACCGCTGCGACGCATCGTCCAAGGCTTTCGCGTGGCCCTCGCTGAACGACGCATTCAAGAACTGGAGAAGACCGGGTTGCTGATGAAAGGGAAGCATTAAGGCAATGGCCAAGACGGTCGAGTATGAGGGATACACCATTGAGTCCGCTCCGCATCACCTCGTGGAGGATGAGACCTGGCGGCTTTGCATCTTCATTTCCGTGGAAGATGACCGTGGCGTCCGAACTCGCGAATTCTCAGCCGAGGGCCTGTATGCGACCGAGCAGGAAGCCGATATCCACGGGACGACCTTTGGGCAACGGCTCATTGATGGAAAGGTGGCAGGCCAGTCCGTCACGGATATGAAGAGGGAGGATCGCCGGGCGATGCCGAGGCTTCGGGTGCAATTCCGCACCACGTTTTCGTCCTCCACGATACAGGAAGGGACGGGCATCATGCTTGATCTGTCTAGGGGCGGATGTCGCATTGAAAGCCCGGTCATCATGGAGCCGGGCATGTCGTTGGAACTGCGAATCTATGCGCCAGACATCGAATGGCCGCTCATGATTGACGCGGCCAGCGTGCAGTGGGTGAGCGGCCAGACATTCGGGCTGGCCTTCTCTCGGATGACAGATACCGAGCACCAGCGTTTGGGACAGGTGGTCAGCGAGCTGATGGAGGGGTAGTTGGTATGAATGGACGAAGGGCAAGCCGACTGTGCCGGGGTGGTATTTACGGCGAAAGCCAGCCCTCAGTCACTATCCCACCATGGTGCGAGTACAGTTCATTCCAGATTAGCGTTCCCTCTATTCACTATTCCATGACGGGAATCCAGTACAGGACAATCAGTTAGTCCAGTGTTTAGATTTGGTCGAAAGGGCCGGACCGCTGGAGTCGCCACAATGAAGTCCGTATCTGGTGGAGGAATGACTGAGGCAATGGAACAGGCGAGCGTGGAAGTCGACATGACAGTGAGGGAGATTGGCGGTGAGTGGAACGTTGATTTTTGCATGGTTTGGTACTCTCCTACGTCGGCACATACCTTGCGCTCAGGAGAAGATTACTCGAGCGCAGACGATGCGATCGTAGAGATGAAACGAAGAGCCATGAACCTTCTGCGAGAAATGGGAAAGACAGAGAACTAGCCGCATAGGTGAATCTATGACTCGTAGGCAGAAGATGAGAGACCGTGCATTCGAGCTTTAAACGCAACATCGGTCTTTAAAGCATATCTTGACCATCATGAGTATGGAAGGCTATCACCAAGCGAGTTCCGCTACATTGAAAGGTGAATAAAGCAGTGGGAAGATATCAAACAGAATGACCAAATGAGATGAAAACCGATAACTACAACGGTCCGCTCGTTCGCCCTCATGAACCACTCGCCGACTTCGGTTGACCCTGTTCACAGATCTGTTAGAATGATGAGTGGACAAGGGGGGAACATCATGACAAAGAATCAAGCTGCTCAATTACGTGTGCAGTGGAAACAGCGAGCGGACCCACGACCCTGTAAGCATCTGAACCTGGAATTGGAACACGGCAACGACGATTATTTGACGGACAACTATCACTGTACTGCATGCGGTGAATTAGTTGCCGCTAACACCCATGAACCGTTTCAAGTCGTCTGACCCCCGACCAGCCCCTCATCCCCACGTCTTCAGGATCCGCGCCACCCGGCAGCCTGCTGGTCCTTCCTTTTCCGAATGACAGGACGAAACGTGCAGATCAGCAGGAGGGAGAAGGTGGGAAGAAGATTGTTCACTGAACGATCGAAACGACGACTTAGTCACGTAGCATCTCTGAGACCGCTTGCACCGGCAGTGGTGCACTCCCCTCCGAACGATTATTGACCAGCACATAGGCTCGCCGGCCCTCGGCTACGGCCTTCCTGAGGAACTCCACCGTGTCCCGTCGCATTTCCGGTAGTTCCTCGATGATCTTCGTGTAAGGCTCCGCTCGCTTCTTCGCGGCTTCGTAGGACATCTTCAGCGGTGTGAGCGGTTTCACCACCGTGAACGGGCCGGTGAAGTTGCCCATCCCTGGCTCACGCGTAAATAGCTCGGAAGCTTGGATGGAAAACGGCCATTCCATTGGCCTTCACTGGCCTACAGTACTCACCGGAAGAAAGGGTCTCTTGGTTGAGCGAGCTCGCCTCATTGCCCTCGCGTTATTTCTCAGTTGGCTTTCCATCGCTCAGGCTACCGCCTTCACTGGCCAAGTCGTCTGCGTCCTCGCCGGCGATATCCTCGAAGTCCTGCACAACCAACGGCCTGAGCGTATCCACCTCCCGCAGTCCCAACGACACCTAAAAGAACGGCGCGACCCACTCAATCGTAAGAATGGGGAGGCACACATTCTGGCGTGTCATCATTTGTTATATCTGTCATATGGAAACCACAAAATCAGAGCCGCCAGCCCCACGAACACGCTGACTAAGGCGCCCAAGGCAATGCCAATTTCCATGATAGCCTCCTGGGTTGTTGATGGTGGATTCGACTATGGTTTCCTCTGAATCGGGTTGATCTCGCTAGGTCAACGGCCTTCCGCTCTTTCAGCCTCGCTCCAACTAGTTGGTCCAGTGCCGATCTTCCTTGGATATCAACCCACCCAGCGCGACAGAGCACTGAATGGCTTTATCCAAATATTCGCCCGAGGTATACCGTTTTACAAAACAGGCTTGCGCACCATTTTTCGTGGCTAACTCCCACAATCCTCGATTGGCGAGCGTGGTGAGGACAATCACAGCGACGTTCGGCCTGCTGGGGGTTGGAAGTAAGTGTACCAATAGTTCGAAGCCAGA
>VBOM01000117.1 GCA_005877535.1 Nitrospirota bacterium
ATCCCCGACTTCCCGTTCAGCAGGTTGTTCAAATTCTGCCGCGTCACGCCCAGGCGTGCCGCCGCTTCCGTCACCGTCAGGCCCAGAGGCTCAATACACTCCTGCCTGACAATCCTTCCTGGATGAGGAGGTCTTTTCATAAGCATTTTCCAGTCTCCTTAGTGGTAATCAATCAATTCAACCTCGCAAGCGTTTCCTTCCTCGAACCGGAAGATCACACGCCAATTCGCCCGAACCGTGACTCCATAGAACCCTTTCCTGTCCCCTTTCAGCGGATGGAGCCTGAAGCCGGGCAGATCCATATCGTTCGGACCGGCCGCACGATTGAGCACCGCAAGGATATTTTCTACCTTCTCAAGAAGGTCGGCCCGGATCCCTTTGGTCTCACCGTCTTCAAAAAGCCGCTTCAGCCCCTTGTGCTTGAAGTTCTCTATCACTGCTTCAACCTACTATGTCAACTGACAATTGTCAATTGTCTTAACTATCATTCCTGACATCCCCGTGATCCTCCCTCTTTGAAAAGGGCTAGATAGTTTTTTGCTTCTGCGCTTATAAAGACGAAACCCCCGGAGGCTTCATTCGTTTCATCCGCTCAAGCCATGAGGTGCCACCAGTGGCACCTGCTACTGTAACTCATTGATTTTCCATGACATGAAATGTCACTTTTTGCATCGTCTTTTTGTTATAACATTTTGATTATGTTGGGTTTGTTGAGGCACTGAAAAGGCTGGTGTCGACAGTTCAATTCTGTCCCTCGGCACCATTCCTCACTTCCCATTTTAGGTTGAATGCCGACCGGCCAGGAATGTTTCTGCGAGCGAATGGGCTCTGGGTTATTCCCCTTTGGGAAGTCGCGAGAAATGGAATGTGGCGATGGCTACGGTTGCCGCAACATTAAGGGACTCTATGTCGCGGCTGAGCGGAATGGTAAATCGAGTAGTGGCCTGCCTGCGGATCTGAGCTGACAAACCGCGACTTTCATTACCGACAGCAAGGACAAGTTTCCGTGGTACCTGGTGAATCTGGTCGATTGAAACGGTCCCGTCCCCTGTCACTTCTGCCGCAAATATCCGGCAGCCTTGCCGGATCAATCCAGACAGATCCCCGGCGGCAAAGATCGGCAGCGCGAGCAACGCACCGCTCGTCGCACGAACCACCTTGGGATGATAGACATCGGCGGATTCCGGTGTAATCCAGAGGCCACTCGCATTGAGTGCTGCCGCCGTTCGGATAATGGCCCCTACATTGGCGGGATCTTGTAGCTGCTCTCCAAAAACCCCCAAGACAGTCGGCTGTCTAAGAACCTCTCCTTCATCCCATATTGGTTGCCGCACCACAGCGAGGATGCCCTGCGGCACGTCCAGATCAGATAGTTTTGAAAACTGGTGGTCGGGACAGGCGTACTGTTTCGCCGAGGAGGCTAGTCGAACCAGTCGGTCATCCTGCGCCTCTTTGGGCAAATAACCGTGCGCGGTGACGATTGTGAGAATCTGTTCAGGATACCGAGTCAGGAGATCTCGAACTGCGTGGGCGCCTTCGACCACGAAGGCGCCACCTTCTGCTCGTACGCGTCTCTCTAGAAGGAGTTCACGAATGTGCGCCCCTTGCGAGCGCGTCAGGAGGGGGAGTGAGGCAGCCACGCTAATGCGTCACATTGGACAGAACTGGTTCAGCGACGTTTCCTCCCAGAGGCGGCTTCGGCAGCACGAATGCGTTGGGCCCGCGCCTTCGCTCGTTTGAGTGCGGTCAATTTCCCTCTGGTTCGATCCTGCTCGTGCTGAAGCTTGTCGAACTGAGACTTGAGATGGAGCTTTTCTCGCTTGTGGAGCGTGGCACATTCTTCTTCAGAAAGCTGAATCCAATCTCCACAAATCCGAGCCCGCTTGATCCGCTGTTCCAACGACTCCCGCAACTGTTTGGAACGCATGCTTAAGAGCGATTTCAAGGCGTCCTTGCGCCGCTGAACTTCTTCTTCTTCTGCGATAATTCCACGAATATCTGTTCCTAACATGATACGCCTCCTCACTGAATCGAGAATCAACTGAGACCGCATTATAGCTGATTTCATCGCACAATTTCCACTGAGGGGAAATACGCATAAACCATTGTGTTTCAAGGTGTATCACGCCATAGGCTGACAGAGGGAGGTTGCGGAGAGGGCCCCAAATTCAGTACCATCGCGC
This sequence comes from Nitrospirota bacterium, assembly GCA_005877535.1. Classification (GTDB taxonomy): domain Bacteria; phylum Nitrospirota; class Nitrospiria; order Nitrospirales; family Nitrospiraceae; genus Palsa-1315. The sequence goes on from VBOM01000117.1 coordinate 2,184, forward strand.
CATGGCGCTCGGACAACAGATTCAAGCCTGGCGTATCTCGCGAGGTCACTCGGTCGACGACTTGGCAGCAGAGTCGCATCTTCTGCCTCACGTGGTAGAGGAAATTGAAGCGGGAGCGGTTGATCCCTCTGCCTCACTACTCGAAGCACTCGCTGCCGCCCTGAAGATCCCGCCTGCCTGGCTCTTTAGCCATCCGACCTCCTTTCATACCTTGTTTGACGATCCAGAGGAAGAGGCAAGTTCCACCCCCGCCGGCCCCGATCCTGTTACAGAACGAATTCTCGCCGGATCACGGATGGATCGTTCGTTATACGTCCTGCTGACCGCTATCGTGCAAAGCGGCGAACCGAAGTTGCTCCGTGCAGCGGAAGTGAATTTGCGTAGTCTCGTCAAACAAGCCAAGCAGGCCACGATCCCCTGGCAGAACCGCCCATCTGGGCACTTCGAACCACCGAACGACTAGTTATTCGTGCGAGACTTGCGAGACGCGCGAAAAGCGAGACGGGTCGGAAGTGTCATCTTCGCGAGTCGCGCCTCTCCCGCACGTCTCGCTTGTCTCGCTCACAACACCTGTAGGATGAAACATTTTAAGTATCGCGTTTCCGGCATGGTGGCAAGGATGGGATGGTCCCTGGCCTGTCCACGCTGTTCAAGCAGGCGGACCTGCCGCCTCGCATCACGAGCAGCGAGGCGGATACCTGTCCACAATTCCTGTTCAGTCACGTGGTGGGAGCAGGAACTCGTGGCCAGAAATCCCTCCGGCTTGGTGAGTCGCATTCCAAGCAGATTCACATCTTTGTATCCAGCCAGAGCACGAGGCACGGCCTGTTTACTGCGGGCAAATGCCGGGGGATCAAGCAGCACCAGATCATAGTGGCACCCTGCCCGTTCCAGCTTTCGCATCTCCTCAAATGCATCCCCCGATCGATAGACACAACGATCGGCCACCTTGTTTAACACAGCGTGGTTGCGCGCGAGCGTCAGGGCCTCCTCACTCACATCCAGCCCTTCAACCAACTTCGCTCCTGCGAGCGCCGCATGAATCCCAAACGCTCCAGTATGAGCAAACACCTCCAGCACCTCCGCGCCGGCCGCGAACCGTGCCGTCATCAGTCGATTCTCCCGCTGATCGCAAAACCAACCGGTTTTCTGGCCTCGTGCAATATCAACGAGAAAT
>VBOM01000118.1 GCA_005877535.1 Nitrospirota bacterium
GTCCTGGCCGAAGAAGGCGCCAACTTGGGTGCGGTGGATATCGTCTCTGCAACGGCAGACTGTATGGTGCGAGACGTGACCTTCGACGTCCAGAGCGAAACGCATGGAGAGAAGGTGCTCGCCCGACTCGGGGCGCTGCCGGATGTGGAGGTGCTCTCCGCTTCCGACCGGATTTTTCTTCTGCATCTCGGCGGAAAGATTCGCGTCCAAAGCAAGTTCCCCATCACAACGAGAAACCTGTTGTCGATGGTTTATACGCCAGGAGTCGGCCGTGTTTCGCAAGCGATCGCGAAGGACAAAACCAAAGCCTATGCCTTTACCAGCAAAGGCAACACGGTCGCCGTGGTCACCGACGGATCCGCGGTGCTGGGCCTCGGCAATCTTGGCCCGGAAGCCGCGTTACCCGTGATGGAAGGCAAGGCCATGCTGTTCAAAGAATTTGCGGGAATCGACGCATGGCCGATCTGCCTCAACACGCAAGACCCTGACGAGATTGTTCGCACGGTTCAGGCCATTGCCCCGGGGTTTGGCGCCATCAATTTGGAAGACATCAGTTCACCGCGCTGTTTTGAGATCGAACGCCGCTTAAAAAGCGCCCTGGATATTCCGGTCATGCATGACGATCAGCATGCCACGGCCGTGGTCATACTCGCCGCCTTGACCAATGCGCTCACCGTTACCGGCAAACGGATGGAGGACATCCGTGTGGTCGTCAATGGTCTCGGTGCCGCTGGAACCGCCTGCTGCCGGATGCTGCTTGCCGCCGGCCTCTCTCACTTGGTCGGATGCGAACCGCGCGGTATCGTCTTACGAGGCGATGGCCAGCAACTGCGGGCCTGCCGAACGGATCTCGCCGCCTGCATGACCAAAGACCGTCCCCAAGGCATACTCCGTGATGCGCTCAAGGGGGCTGATGTCTTCATCGGATTATCCGTCGGCAATATCATCACTGAAGAAGACCTGGATCTGATGGCGGCTGATCGCATCGTCTTTGCCATGGCCAATCCCGACCCTGAAGTCCCTCCTGAATTGGCTGTCTCCCACTGCCGGATCTTTGCCACCGGGCGCTCGGACTATCCCAATCAAATCAACAATGCGCTCGCATTTCCCGGCATTTTTCGGGGTGCGCTGGACGTGCAGGCCCGCGACATCAACGAAGCGATGAAACTGGCTGCTGCAAAGGCCCTGGCTGAGACCGTTCCCCCTGCGGCTCTCAGCGAGGACTACATCATTCCGAGTGTGTTCGACAAGGGAGTTGTGCCTCGTGTGGCAAAAGCTGTAGCGACAGCCGCACGTGAAACGGGCGTGGCCAGGCGCCGGACCAAACTCAGCGACGACTACGAGTTGCCCTGACCATTCAACCCACATGAATCCTGCTGTTTCCGCTGCTCTTCTGGCACACGACCAGGCTGTGCTACAATGCGCGCCCTAGGAGAGAGTTTGATTCACATGCCGTTCTCACAAAGCAAATACATCAAGTTTCAGAAAGGGATGAGACGACGGATCGAGTCGTTGCGTCCAAAAGCCGAGGAGAGTTTGGATCTGGCCGTCGATACGATGATGCAGGAGCGGGTAGACAGCTTCTTTCGTGTTGAACAAGGGCTGGAGGAAATCATCAAATCACTGGTCCAGATTGAAGAGGAGATTGGGGAGATCCGTGATCTATCCGGTGCGATGCGTCTGGAGTCCCGTCTCGAGTTCGTCGAAGACCGATGGGACGATTTCGACAGCGAGATTCGAGAGCGCCCCCGTCGCCGGCGCAGGAAAATCAGCCTGGCCGATATGTTGAAAGCCGCCAGTGGGGGGGGCGGCGATCTGTCGCAAGGATCGAGCGGGATCAACAACGCGATGGACGCGTATGCCGCGATGGGCGTGGAATTCGGCAGTTCACTCGCCGATGTCACAGCCGCATTTCGGTACAAGGCCAAGCAGCTCCACCCTGATTCGAATAACGGCGACCGCAGCGCCGAACCGGAACTGCGACGTATGTTGGAGGCCTACCAGTTTCTGAAGGAATACTTGAGCCTCAGCAATGTCGAGCCTCCACGGTCACCAGACGCCACTTATCGTCCAACAGAATGAGCCACAGGTGACACCCTTCAATCTACCTCTGCCGTATGTGACCGACCAGCGTGCGCTTGAAGCCCTCTGCCACACGTTGCGGCAGAGTCCACGACTGGCTCTGGATACAGAATTCGTGGGGGAAGACACCTTTATCCCGCGACTCGAATTGATCCAAGTTGCCACCGCCACAACCGCTGCCGTCATCGACTTTCCTGCCGTGCAGGCCAGTGGATCGCTCGATATCTTCTGGGAACTTATCTGTGATGTCAAAATAGACAAAATTGTTCACGCCGGGCGGCAAGATCTGGATCTTTTTGCCATACATGCGGGGCAGATCCCGAAGCCGTTTTTCGATACACAGATCGCCGCCGCCATGGTCGGGTATGGCGCCCAAATCGCCTATGCGAACTTGGTCCAGCGACTCCACGGCACGAAACTGGCGAAAGCCCATACCTTTACCAACTGGAGTGCGCGACCACTCTCGGATGACCAAATCGCTTACGCCTTGGAGGATGTCGAATTCCTCCTGTCAATCCATACGCATTTACAGGATCGTCTGAGTACACTAGGCCGGCTGGAGTGGGTCAGTGAGGAATTTGCACGCCTTGAAACTGCAGTGGGAGAAAAAAGTCGAGAGCCGCAAGAGCGCTACCAGCGAATTCGAGGCTGGGACACGCTTAAGCCCAAAGGGGCTGCGGTGCTTCGTGAATTGGCTGCCTGGCGAGAAGCAGAAGCCCGCCGCCGGAACGTGCCTCGCGGACGCGTCATGCGAGACGAGGTGCTCCTCCAACTCGCACGCCATCCACCCAAATCGGTCATTGAGCTCCGTGGTCTCCGCGGCCTCCATTCCTCCGAGGTCGATCGACAAGGAGGACAACTTCTGGCCACCATCACTTCGGCACTGGCGCTTCCACCATCGGCCTGGCCGGAGGTCCCTTCCGAGCGAAAACCGGACCCTGAATCGA
>VBOM01000119.1 GCA_005877535.1 Nitrospirota bacterium
CCCAAGCTCAGCTGTCCACCAGTCTTCCAGTCGATGTGTTTCGCGCGCTGCAAATTCGGCAAGAGGATTGGGAGGCGTTCTGGCGTCCCTAGTCGGTTTTGATGAGATGATATATAATGGCAATCGTTAGAAGATGCTCCGAACAGATTCATTACTGAAGATCGGATAATACATCATCCGATTCTCAGTTGGCCCTCTCACGATTCAAACTTTCCCCGTAATCAAAATCCGACTCAATCAATGACGATTCATCCACTGCTTCCCTGGTTGTACTGTGATGCACACCTCACCCGTCGGCGAGCTGCTGCATTTTGCAACAGAGCTCTTTTCTCCTAAGATCTGGAATGCCCCAGGGGGAATGTCTCCCTTCCTCACAGATTTCATTAAGGCCTAATCAAGTCTGAGCAATCAATTATTCCCTGGTTCTGCTATGCTGCTGCGGCCTTCGCTTTTCAATCGAAGAGTACCCTCCGTAGCCTTGGCGAAGGGGGGCTTCGGAGAATTTCGCAGGATACCTCCCGGCTTGCTGCGGGAGCTTCATTGATAGAGATTCAAGATATCTTTGAAAATTCTCCTATCGTTCCAATTCGTATTGTGAGGACGAATACATGAATAAATTGGTCATTGCTGCAATGATTGCTGCTCCCTTGATTATCTTTCAACCTGTTTGGGCACATACAGATGAACAGCTGGATACGATACCGTCACCACACGGCGGGCAAGTCCGTGCGGCAGGTCCCTATCATCTGGAGCTTGTTGTCAAAGATCGAGAGCTTGTACTGTATGTAACCGATCATGTAGGTCAAGAGATTAAAACTGATGGTGGAGAGGGTAAGGCGAGAGTTCAACAGGACAAGACGGGGGGCAACATCACAGTCGAACTGGAACCATCACAACAGAATATGTTTACGGGTAGCGGCGAGATTCAGGTCAATACGGAGACTGTGATTGTGGTATTCGTCAAGTTGCCGGAACAGGATGCCTATGCAGCCCGATTTACTCCGCTTAAACCAAAGACTGTCGGGGTGAGAAAGGGAGCTGGTGAAGGTCACCATCATGATCATGACGATCAGCATGAGCATCATTGAGATGTCAGAAGTTGTCGTTAGCCTGTCAGGATCAGGCTCAGAAGTACGAGTGTCTCAGTAATCCCGACCGACACCTCACAGATAAGCGACTCACATGTTCCTATTATCTGAAGGTATCATGAGTCGACAAAAGGCGATTAGCGAGTTCTAAGAGCAGCACCGCAAACTCCCGACCCTGACGGAATCTTGGAATGTGTGGACATGTTACGGCGCACCTTCCTTGGCTGACAAGACGTCTGATGAGGCTGGTGACGAAGGCTTGCGTTCGAGCATCGACTCCTCGGCCAGATTCAAGTATTCCACTACGTCGCGATCCTCGACTTGCGTGAAGTCCACGAAGAAATGCCCCACGGCCTCGAACGGGTCCGGTATCATATGAACCACTAACTCGTCCACATATGCTCGGACCTCATGGAGCGTTGACGAGGGTCCGACCGGAATCACTCCCACCAGACGGCGAGGTTGCAAGCCTCGGATCGCGCGTGCCGAGGCCATGAACGTCGAACCTGTGGCGATGCCGTCGTCAACCAAGAACACAGTGCGGTCTGTGAGTTGCGGGAAGGGCCGTCCCTGCCGGTACAGGTCCTTGCGCCTGGCGATTTCTTTCTCTTGTACATGAATCAACCGGTCCAGCTCATACCGGGATAGGCCAAAGGAGCTGACCACCTCTTGATTCAGATAGCGCGATCCAGTCTCTGCCACTGCCCCGATCGCATACTCAGGATTGCCCGGTGCCCCGATCTTGCGTGCCATAAACACATCGAGCGGGACATGGAGGGCGAGGCTGAGCTGATATCCCACTGCCACACCCCCGCGAGGAAGAGCCAGAATCAACCCCGTCGGATCGTTGCGGTATTGCCTTAGCTTATCGGCCAGTATCCGGCCCGCTTCTTCGCGATTGCGGAAGAGCACGCGCCTGCCTCCATTGATCCAGGACGTTGATCCTATTCCTCCAAAAGATTCCCTGCGTGACTCCCACGCCGATCAGCAGGATGGCGAGCGGACTGTTCCCCTGATTTGCCACACGCGCCAACCATGGAAGTTCTCAAGTACCAGCATAGTTTTTCCTCAGCCTCTTCGGTCGTCTTCAGGAGACCTTCGCTTCAATTGATTTCGGCTTCGCACAATGAGCATCTCCGGCGAGCGGAAGGTTGATAAAGAGGAAAAGGGAAGAAGTATCACCTGTCGAGCGGGCCACATAGGTTTTGCAACGGATTTGCTGTTATCATGATCGCCTTGTTTCCGCAACACAAGGCACAAAGTATGGGAATGATGAAGCCTAGCGTTTTCACCAAGAGGAGGGCCCCATGTCGCGAATCAAGGAACTCAGAGCGTCGATCGACAAGAAGTTGGATGCATTGGAACACCATGCGCTGGCGCTGGAGGCACAACTGACACAGACGCAAGAGCAGGCGATGCAGCGGCTGGAAGAGCGCAAGCAACAGCTGCGGGATCTGCTCGAGCAGGTCCAGGTCGACGTGCAGAAGTCGAAGGAGATGGCAGAGCAGGCGAAGATTGAGGTGCAGGCTAAACTCGAACATCTTCAAGTGCAATTGGCCCTCGGCAAAGCGGACGCCCGCGACACGTTCGAGGAGCAGAGGACAAGGATTCTCAATGCCTTGAACGAGTTCGAATCCATTGCGGAACAGAAACTGAAAGGGGCCACATTCGAATCAGGCAGGGTCTGGGAGGATCTCGTGGGCTTGACGAGCACGCTCGAAGCCGAGTTTGACGCGCTCAAGAACCGGTTTGACAGTGAGAAAGCCAAGCAGCAAGCCACGCTGGAATCAAAGAAGGAGGAGCTACTTACCAAGC
>VBOM01000120.1 GCA_005877535.1 Nitrospirota bacterium
AACGATGGGATAGTTTCGGCGTCTCGCGCGCCGCGGCCTTTTCCGTAGACGGACTGCGCAGTACCAGACCGATCGAATATCCGGTACAGGCTCCCAAGGACGCCGAGGCGATGTTCGACGTCCTGACCTATGAAAAAGGCGCGTCGGTGCTGCGGATGTTAGAACAGCACATTGGACCGACTGCCTTCCGCGACGGGGTCCGCGACTACTTGCATGCGCATGCCTATGGGAACGCAGATACGAACGATCTCTGGGTTTCGTTGGGGAGGATTGCCAAGCAGCCGGTGCCCGAACTTATGGACGGCTGGATCTTCCAACCAGGGTATCCGTTGGTCACAGCTGAACTGCGGGAAGGGTTAGAACTCGTTTTAACTCAACAGCGCTTCACCTATCTGCCCAACCCAGCACCCAGCACCCAGCATCCCTCGACCGGCACATGGCAGATTCCGCTCCAGATGCGAGTCATAGCCGCCGGCAAGACCAACAGCTCGCGCATGTTGCTGACGGAGAACAACACCACGGTCCCGCTTCCCCACGATTGGGAGTCAGTACTGATTAACGAGGGAGGCCATGGCTTCTATCGCGTGCGCTATGCACCAGACCTGCTCAATCGGCTCCTGAACGCTGGCATCGATAGACTCGCCGTCACCGAGCGGTTCAACCTCATCAACGATGCCTGGGCCACCACCGTCGCAGGCCACATGACCCTCACGGACTATCTTGACCTGACAGCCCGCTTCACTACAGAGCGGGACAAGAATGTCTGGGCTGTGCTCCTCGACTCCTTCTCTTTCCTGAACCGGATCATCACCGTGGAAGATCGGCCGGCGCTCGAAGCGTTCGTACGCGGTCGGATCGGTCCGGCAGTTACAGACTTGGGTTGGGTTCCACGAAGCGGCGAGAGCGAGTTGACGAAACAGCTTCGCGGTGAATTAATCGGCGCACAGGGTAAGCTCGTATCTCTTCTCGCTCGCGGTATTTCAGCCCAAGGCATTGCTTGAACGCACCCTGACCCGCACGATCAGCGGAGAAATCCGCACGCAAGATGCGCCGTTTCTCGTGAGCGCGATCCTGGGCAATGTCTATGGCAGAGAATTGGCCTGGGCTTTTGTGAAAACGAACTGGGAGAAGATGGACCAAATGTTCCCCAAACAAGGGCTGCGCCGCATGTGCGGCGGGATTGTCAGCCTCGCCACACCTGAACTCGAACGAGACGTGAGGGACTTTTTCACAACACGCAAGATCGACCTGGGCGGGAAAACGCTCGATCAATATCTCGAACAATTGCGGATCGCCGTCACGGTCCGGGAGCGAGACAGCCGCGCCTTGCGCGCGTACCTGGATGGATACCGATAGACTGCTGAGGTAACGGACCACCCTGAAAGCGAGCTGCCCCCTGTTAGGAGCTTCTCTCCTCGTCATTCCCCTCAGCACCCAGGCCGGCTGTCTTCCACTGCGCGCGATTTTCTCACCCGCCCACCCACTGGCAGATATTTTTCACCCGCCCTACCCTCCGATTGCTTCGCAATCGATTTCCCGTGACGTGCCACTAGCCCGTGCGAGGGCCTTCCGGTTCCCAATACTTCTCTTTAGGGGAGTGGCCAAGGCAGCCCTTTACTGCGCGCATCGAACGAGCACAGTTTCACCGTGCGCGTTCTGCGAGCAAGAAGGGTACCTGGCCGCTCCCTCTCCATCCTTCTGAGGCCGCGCGTTGCGCGAGCAAGGAGACAACCGGTCTGGGTGCATCCTTTACTCGTGTCGAAGCACGGCAAGCGGCCGTTGGCCGAGAATCCGGTAGGTACTCGCAAAACCCACGATCAGCGTCAGCATCATTGTGAGGAGGAGGCCGATACCAAGTACCTGTGGATGTATGCTCCAGGGAAGCTCGAACAGATACCGCAACAGGGCCCATGACAAGACACTCCCGAGGGTCAGTCCGATCAACCCGGCAATGGTGCCCAGCAGGACATACTCGATGGCAAAGGCTCGTGCGATCAGGCTACGGGTCGCGCCGAGTGCCTTCAGAATGACCGATTCGTAAAGACGCCGATAGCGTGTCGCTGCGAGTGCCGCCGCCATAACCAACCCGCCGGCAGCAACACAAAATAACGCCACAGCCCTGATCGCCAGCGAGAGACGGTCGAGAACACGTGCGAAACCATCGAGCACGTCACCGACATGGATCGCGCTGACATTCGGGAATGAGGCGACGACCGCCTGCTGCAACGGCACCTCTTCCTGTGGCGAGACCCGCACTGTCGCCACATAAGTAAACGGCGCTCCTGCAACCGCGCCTGGGGACAAGATCATGTAGAAGTTCGTCGAGAAATTCCCCCACTCGACTTTGCGGATACTGCTCACCTTCGCCGACACCGTGGCCCCCTGAATATCGAACTCCACGATCGAGCCGATCGCGAGACCTAAATGCGTGGCAGCCTCTTCTTCCACTGAAACCTGTGGGGTCGAGAAGACTTGCCCAGGCTTCCACCATTCCCCTTTGACCAGCTGATTGTCTTTCGGTAGCTGGTCGAGGAAGGTCAGCACATACTCCCGGGTGAGATACCACTGTTTCCCCCGCGCCTCTTTCCCCTCCGTGCGCTTGTCGTCTTTTTCCACTTCTTCTGCTGCCCTGACGACATGGCCATCGATTGCATGGAGTCGCGAACGCACTAGCGGCATGAGTTCCGGACGCGCTCGGTCTGTTTGTCGATCAACCAACGACACGAACTCCTGCGCTTGATCAGGCTGAATGTCGATAAAGAAAAAGGTCGGGGAATCCGCTGGTCGATTCTCCTGTACTTGGCTGAGCAACGCCTGTTCCACGAGCGATACAGTGACAATGACCATCACGCCGATGCCGATGGCAACCATGATCCCGGTCGCCTGGCTCCCCGGCCGGAGGACATTGCCCAGGGCATAGCGAAGGCTCAAGAGGCGAGGCATTGGCACCCAGGCCAGCCCTCGCACAAATATCCGTGCACAGACAAAGAGGACCATGATGGCGAGAGACAAGGCACCGAGAAACAGGAAGCCGATCGACCACGAACCTGCTTGCCATACCGAGAGCGCGCAGAGCCCGAGGATGATCCCTCCGGCCGTGCCGACATTCCATCGATCGGCCAGTCCCCATTTCACCCACCATCGTGACGGAGGAGTCTCTTGCTCGACCGCCGCCTGTTCTGCATCGCGCCGGAAGATCGCACCTGGGTGAATGTCTCGAATCTTCAACAAGGGCCAGAGGGTAAACAGCAATGTTGACAACAGTCCGAGCGCCGCCCCTTTCATCAAGGGCGAGATCGAGGACCAGGACAATTCTGAAGAGACGCCTAGTTGTTCGAGGAGATCAGACACAAACAGCGCTGCCATGAGGGGAGGCAGCCCTCGTTGGAGCGCAATCCCCAGCAAGATGCCTGCGAGGCTGCCCACACATCCCAAGAAGATCGCTTGCACCACATACGTCGAGACGACCGTGGCTGAGTCCGCGCCGACCGCTTTTAAGATCGCGATCGTCCGCAACTTGTCCCGCAGGAACGCGTGTATCGATGTCCCGACCCCCAGTCCACCGATGAACAGCGCCGTGAGACCGATCAACCCGAGATAACGGGAGAGTTGGTCGAGAAATTGCCTCAACTGTGATTGGGCCGTGCGATAGCTGGATACGCGCGCGGAATCTGTCGCCAGCCGGTCGCGTAGTTCAGAGAGGAGGGGCTCCAACGGCATATCGGATGGCATCTTCACGAGATACCGTTCTCGCACCCGGCTTCCAGGCTTGATCAGCTCCGCCGCCCGTAATCCCTCCTGCGCAATCATGACCCGTGGGCCTAAGGTGAAGGCATTGGCCATTCGATCCGGCTCGGTTCGCACGATACCGGTGATCAGAAACATCGCTTGACCGATCTTCAATTGATCTCCGACCGAGAGCCCCATCCGAATCAGCAGCGACTCC
>VBOM01000319.1 GCA_005877535.1 Nitrospirota bacterium
CCAACCTTGAATACGATCGTGGACGGGATTGCCTAGGGAAGCTGAAACAGCCGTTAGGGGTGAGGCGTGAGGCGGAAGGGGTTGAAAGAACCCCTCACGCCTCAAGAAGGAAACAATGGCCCAAGAAGACAGAGAAAACATCATCGATCAGCCGGAAGTCCTCCGGCACAAGATGATCACTATCGAGATTGCCGGCAAGAAGTACGAAGTGCCGGAGGGGATCACGATCATTAAGGCCTTGTGGTACTCGGGTCAGGAAGTCGTCCGCGGGGCTGGCTGTCTTGGCGGGTTCTGCGGCGCCTGCGCGGCCTATTATCGGACCAAGGACGACCCTAAAGTGAGGACCTGCCTGGCCTGCCAAATGGCGGTGCAAGACGGCATGTCCATCACGATGATGTCGCCGTTTCCAGCCAGGAAGGCCACCTACGACATTCAGACGCTCAAAGATCCGAAACAAGACCTCTTCAATCTCTATCCTGAAGCGCCGCTCTGCCGAAACTGCAACGCCTGTACCGAAGCCTGCCCGCAGAAGATCGATGTGCGGGAGGGAGTCTGGAAGGCCGTGTTCGGGGATTTCAAGAGCATGTCCGAGATGTTCATGGATTGCGTGATGTGTGGCATGTGCGCGCCAGTCTGCATTGCGGACATCGCTCCCAATCTCGTGGCCTTGTATGTGAGCCGGGCGCAGGGGGCTCATTTCACCGAGAAACCTCTGGGCCTGGATACGCGCATCAAGGAAATCCAGGACGGCCGTTTCAACGACGAGTGGACCAAGATCCTCAAGATGACTGAAAAAGAACTGGCCGATCATTGCGCAACCGTCAAGTGAGGCCCCATTGGTTGGTAATCAAATGTCAATGGTGGGAAATTCGTCACATGCTCCCACGATTAACCTTTGATGAATGACGATTGACGGATTGAAGCAATGGACATCCACGCCCTTCAACAGATTGTGCACAGGACGCGGGACGCTCGACGCAAACAGACACTTCACAAATTCTCTCCAGCGGATCGTGATCAACTGATCCACAAATATCATCCTGATTTTCGTGAGCGAGCCTATCGTCCCATCCGCTTCGGTCCCAATGAAGGAGATAAGACTGTTGTTGAGCTGGCGACATTGCTGGAGGGGGATAGCCCGATTGCCAACGGGTTCGATCTGACGGCTGACTACACGACCGACGTCCTGGTGGTGGGTGGCGGCGGTGCCGGCTGTGCGGCGGCACTCCATGCGCATACGGCTGGTGCCAAGGTCATCCTGGCTACGAAGCTCCGTCTCGGCGACTCCAACAGCGTGATGGCTCAAGGGGGCATGCAGATTTCGGTAGCGCCCGAGGACTCGCCCGTCACCCACTTCGTGGATACGCTGAAGGGCGGCCACATGCAGAATGACCATCAACTGCTCAAGGTGATGGTCGAAGAAGGTCCCTCGATCGCGAAATGGCTGTTGAGCCTGGGTGTGCTGTTCGATCGTGATGGGGACGGCAACCTCCATGTGAAAAAAGGCGGCGGGAGTTCGAAGCCTCGCCTCCTGACCTGTTCAGACTATACCGGCCTTGAAATCATGCGGGTGCTCAAGGACGAGGTGCTGAATCAGAACATCCAGTTACTCGAGTTCTGCGCCGCGGTCGAGCTCACGAGTGACGAGAAGGGGAACTGCAGCGGCGCGATTTTGAAAGACCTCGACAACCATCGGCACGTCGTCGTGGCCGCCAAGTCCGTCATTCTGGCGACCGGCGGGATCGGCCGGCTCCACATTCAGGGATTCCCGACCAGCAATCACTACGGTGCGACCGGCGACGGGCTGTGCTTGGCCTATCGGCTGGGCGCGAAACTCATGCACATCGATACGTTCCAGTATCACCCCTCCGGTGCGGTCTATCCCGAGCAGCTCATCGGGGCGTTGGTGACAGAGGGCATTCGATCCGAGGGCGGACATCTGGTCAATGCGAAGGGTGAACGGTTCGTCAATGAATTGGATACTCGCGACGTCGTATCCTCCTCGATTATCCGGGAATGTGAAGAGGGGCGCGGCATCCGCACGATGTCCGGGCGCATCGGCGTCTGGCTCGACACCCCGCTCCTCGATGCCGAACATGGCCCCGGCACCGTGGAGAAGCATTTTCCCGCGATGATGATGCAGTTCGAACGATTCGGCATCGATATCAGCAAAGACCCCGTGTTGATCTATCCGACGCTGCACTACCAGAATGGTGGCGTGAAGATTGATACCAATTCCGAAACCAATGTGAAACATCTCTTCGTCGCGGGTGAGGCCTCCGGCGGATTGCACGGACGCAATCGATTGATGGGCAATTCGCTCCTCGACCTGATGGTCTTTGGAAAACGGTCTGGGCTGACGGCCGCAGCCCGTATCGCTGGCATGCCGCAAGGGAAGTTGACGGTCGATCATCTGAAGGGGTTCCGTGCCGAGGCCAAGAAGCAGGGCAGTGTGAGCGGAGTCGTGTCGCCCATGATCCTGCCGGCGTATACGAGAAAGGAGTAGCGAGACAGGCGCGAAGCGCGAGAAAAGCGGGACATGGCAGAAGTGTCACCCGTCCCGCCTTTCGCGCGAGTCTCGCTCGTCACGCGGAAGGAAAACATGAACGTTCATGAGTTTCAGGCGAAGCAGTTGTTTGGGCAGTTCGGGATTCCGGTTCCGCGCGGGAAAGAGATTACTTCGCCCGAGGCAGGAGCGGCCTGGGCGGCAGAACTCAATACCCCGGTCTTTGTCGTCAAGGCGCAGATCCATGCAGGCGGTCGAGGCAAAGCCGGTGGCGTCAAAATTACGAAGGACAAGGCGGCTGTTCCAGGACTGGTCAAGGACCTGATCGGCAAGACGCTCATCACGCACCAAACCGGCCCGAAAGGCCGAGAGGTCCGTCGCCTCCTGATCGAAGAAGGGGCCGGGATTGCCAAGGAATTGTATGTGAGCATCCTCGTCGATCGTGATAGCGGGTGGCCTGTGTTTATCGCGAGTACAGAGGGCGGGATGGAGATCGAAGTAGTTGCCGCTCAGACGCCGGAGAAGATCATCCGGGAAGCGATCGACCCGGCTGTCGGGTTTCAGTCGTACAACGGGCGAAACATCGCCTTCGCGCTCGGGCTTCCTGCCATGGAACCGGCCGCCGTGACCCCCTTCATCCAGATGCTGGGGAACCTCTATCGCCTGTTCATGGACAAGAATGCGGCCATGGTTGAGATCAATCCGCTGGTCATCACCAGCGACAAGAAACTCATCGCACTGGACGGCAAGGTTTCGTTCGACGATAACGCGCTGTTCAGGCATGCCGATGTGCAGCAGATGCGCGACCTGCACGAAGAAGACCCGCTCGAGATCGAAGCGGGAGAAAATAATCTGAATTACATTAAGCTCGATGGGAACATCGGCTGCATGGTGAATGGCGCGGGTCTTGCCATGGCGACGATGGACGTCATCAAGCTGGCGGGCAGCGAGCCGCGGCCAAAGAAGTGAAGATCAACGTGCCGTTGGTCGTCAGACTGCAGGGGACGAATGCAGACGAAGGCCGCAAGTTGTTGGCCGAGTCCGGCCTCAAGCTTGAAGTGGCCAACGATCTGTGGGAAGCGGCGCAAAAAATTGTGAAGTTGACTGGAAAAGCGGCGTGAAGAGTGGGGAGCGACAGGGTTGAGTCCCTTTTGCTCCCGGAGCGCGCACGGTGAAGCAGTGCTCGCTCGACGGCCGCAGTCAGGGCCTCAATCCTGTCGCTCCCCTGGGGAAGTTTTCCAGCAATGAGGGAGCGAGTGGAAGAAAGAAGAGGGAACTGTGAGCATTTTGGTCAATAAGAATACGCGGGTGGTGGTGCAGGGTATTACGGGCAAGGAAGGCTCGTTCCATGCGACTCAGTGCAAGGCCTACGGGACGCAGGTCGTCGCGGGGGTGACGCCTGGTAAGGCCGGACAGGAGGTCGAGGGCATTCCGGTCTTCAATACGGTGCGCGATGCGATCAAGAAGACCCAGTGCGACGCCTCGTTAATCTTTGTACCCCCGCCGTTCTGCGCCGACGCGATCCTGGAGGCCGCCGATGCCGGCATCAAGCTCGTGATCTGTATTACCGAGGGGATCCCGGTTAATGACATGGTCAAGGTCAAGCGGGCGCTCCGTGGCCGCGACGTCCGCCTCGTCGGACCGAACTGCCCAGGCGTCATTACGGTCGATGAAGCGAAGATCGGCATCATGCCGGGCTTCATTCATAAGAAGGGTGTCGTGGGCGTCGTGTCGCGCAGCGGGACCCTCACCTACGAAGCAGTGCATCAGCTCTCGACGCTTGGGTTGGGTGAAACGACTTGTGTCGGCATCGGCGGCGACCCTGTCAATGGAACAGGCTTCGTCGATGTGCTGGCGTTGTTCGAGAAAGATCACGAGACTCAGGCGATCGTGATGATCGGCGAGATCGGCGGCGATGCGGAAGAAAAAGCCGCTGAGTTCATTAAAAAGAACGTCAAGAAGCCGGTCATCAGCTTCATTGCCGGGATCACGGCCCCGCCAGGGCGCCGCATGGGCCATGCCGGCGCCATCATTTCCGGTGGGAAAGGCACTGCGGCAGAAAAGATGAAGGCGCTCGAAGCGGCTGGCGTAAGGGTGGTGAAGAATCCTGCCGAGATCGGGAATGCAGTGAAGGTTGCGCTGGGGCGGTAAGTATAAACTCACGTCGTTCGTGAAGCGTCGTTCGTCTCTCGTCCGAAGAACAGAGCATATGGCTGATAACATGTGTAGAAAAACAAAACTTTCTTTGTTTGTGCCATACGCTATTAGCCATTAGCCATACGCTCTTCTCTCCTGCTATTCGCTATCGGCTCTGCTCTCCCGTGAGCCAAGTTATTTCCCTTCTTCTCCCAGGTCATTCGTGTTAGGGTGATTTTAATGCGGGTATTTCTGATCCACGTTCGTGACCCACAGTTCTACGCCCTCCCGGCTAAAACACGCGCAAAGAACGGCCGCATTCGGGTGATGGGTTTCCCGCCCATCGGCATCATGTCCCTCTCGTCGGTGCTCAAACAGGCAGGCCACGAGTGCGTGATGTTCGATCAGGCGAACCCCGACACGCCGAACCAGGTGATCCTTGAGGAAATCAACCGGCAACAGCCGGTCTTGATCGGCCTCAGTTTCCTCAGTACCACCAGCTATCCCTACGCGAAGATCCTGGCCCGTCAGATTCGCGCCGCCAACTCGAAGGTCAAATTGGCCTTTGGAGGCGTCTTTGCGAGTTTGAATGCCGCGCTTGTCAAATTGCAGTGTCCTGAAGTGGATTTCATCTGCAAAGGAGATGGCGAGCAGCTGCTCCTCGATCTCCTCGAACGTATCGATGACCCAGCCTATGTCGCTGGGTTGACCTGGGCCAAGGACGGCCAGGTCGTGCAGAAC
>VBOM01000320.1 GCA_005877535.1 Nitrospirota bacterium
GGATTTCTTCCAGGGGAGCCTCGACTACCTCCGCGAGATCAAACAATTGGTGCCCATGCCTGCCTTGAACAAAGAGTTCATGGTCGACGAGATCCAGTTTTACGAGGCGCGCGCCTACGGGGCCGATGCCGTACTCTTGATCGTCGCGGCGATCGAGCGACAGCAATTGATCGACTTCTATGCGCTCGCCAGGGGATTAGGTTTGGATGTTCTTATCGAAACCCATCATGAGCGCGAACTCGATACCGTATTGGAACGACTCCCAGAGGCACGGCTGATCGGCATTAATAACCGAGATCTCAAGACCTTCACGACCGATCTGGCCGTCACGCTGCGTTTGGCGAAACGGATTCCGGCCGACAAGCTGATTGTCAGTGAAAGCGGCATCCACCAACGCGTCGATGTGATGCGGTTGATCGAAGCCGGCATCCATGCCATGCTCATCGGAGAATCCCTCATTCGGGCCGATGACATCGGGGAGAAGATCCGTGAGTTACGCGGAATTCAGGCTCCGTCGCACCCCTAAGATGCACGATACACCCAAAGTTAAAATTTGCGGTATCACCAACCTCGAGGACGCGGCCACGGCAGTCGAGGCCGGGGCCGATGCCTTAGGCTTCGTGTTCTATCGGAAAAGTCCTCGGTATATCGATCCCACTCTGGCCAGACAGATCATTATGAGCCTGCCTCCCTTGGTGATACCGGTGGGGGTGTTCGTCAACGAAGACCGACAAGTGGTTCGGAATCTGATGGACGACTGCGGACTCGCGCTTGCACAGTTGCACGGAAACGAATCAGCGATCTATTGCAAAGAGCTAGGTCGTACGGTTCTCAAAGCGCTTCGCGTGAAAGATCGAAGCACCTTTCTCGCCTTGGCGGAGTTTCGTGGGCGGGCCGGGGTTCGAGGGTTCGTCCTGGATGTCTTTTCGGATGAGGCTTATGGAGGCACTGGACAGGTGATCGATTGGCAACTCGCTGCAGAAGCCGCCAGGGCTGCGAGGATTCTCCTTGCCGGGGGGCTCACGTCGGACAATGTTGAGAAAGCGATCCAGGCGGTACAACCGTATGGGGTAGATGTGAGCAGTGGCGTCGAGCGGGCGCCTGGCAAAAAGGATCACGAGAAAGTGCGTGCATTCATTCGAGCCGTCAAGGTTGTCTCTACGACATGATCCCGTTTATACTGCGGCGGCGCGCGAAGCGCGCGACGTGCGAGAAATGCACGACAGGGGCAGATTGGACTCCCACCTCGTCTCGCCCGTCCCGCCTGTCTCGCTCGGCAATACAAACATGAGGACGGTAATGGGTTCGGTTCCCAACAAGCAAGGTCGCTTCGGCGTATATGGCGGACGCTATGTCCCTGAAACGCTCATGCCTGCTCTGCTTGAATTGGAGCAGGAATATGTCCGTGTGAAAACAGATCGGGGCTTCCAGTCCGAACTCGCCTATTATTTAAAGCACTACGTCGGCCGGCCAACGTCGCTCTACTTTGCACAACGACTCACGAAGCGATTGGGTGGAGCGAAGATCTATTTGAAGCGCGAAGACCTCTGTCATACCGGGGCCCATAAAATCAATAACGCGATCGGGCAAGGACTTCTGGCCCAGCGGATGAAGAAGCCACGTATCATCGCTGAAACCGGGGCCGGGCAACATGGGGTGGCGACGGCGACTGTCGCGGCGATGTTCGGGCTTCAATGTGAAATTTATATGGGGACCGAAGATATGCAGCGCCAGGCGCTGAACGTCTTCCGGATGAGATTGCTTGGCTCAACCGTAACTGGCGTCGACGCAGGAAGCCGCACGCTTAAGGATGCCATCAGCGAAGCCATGCGAGATTGGACGACGAATATACGCACGACCCACTACATTCTCGGTTCAGTTCTCGGAGCCCATCCCTATCCGATGATGATCCGAGACTTCCAATCCATCATCGGACGTGAAACTCGGCGACAGATCCTGGCGGCAGAAGGCCGGTTGCCGGATTATCTCATTGCCTGCGTCGGCGGTGGCAGCAATGCCATGGGACTCTTCCATGCGTTCATCCGGGACAAGAACGTGAAGATGGTTGGCGTCGAAGCCGGCGGCCTGGGGGTCGAGAGTGGAAAGCACGCCGCACGTTTTGCTGGAGGAAAGCCAGGCGTCTTGCAAGGCACCATGACCTATCTGCTCCAGGGTGACGACGGACAAGTTAATCTGACTCATTCTGTTTCCGCCGGGTTGGACTACGCCGCGATCGGTCCAGAACACAGTTATTTGCGGGATCAAGGCAGAGCCGAATACACTTCGGTGACCGACGACGAAGCCATGGCCGCGTTCAATCTGCTGGCTAGAGAGGAGGGGATCATGCCGGCCCTCGAAAGCGCCCATGCCATTGCCCACACTGTGAAGGTGGCGCCCACGATGAAGAAGAGCCAGCTTCTGGTCGTGAATCTATCAGGTCGTGGAGATAAGGATGTCCAACAGATAGCCAAAATGCGAGGGATCACGCTGTGACATCGAAGCTCGACCGTACCTTTGCACAGCTTCGGCAGAGAGGTGAGAAAGCCCTCATTGCCTATGTGATGGCAGGGGATCCCTCACTGCAAGACACCGAACAGCTTGTCGTGGAGTTAGGACAGGCCGGTGCCGATATCATTGAACTGGGTGTCCCGTTTTCCGATCCCATCGCCGATGGTCCCGTGATCCAACAGGCGGCAGAACGGGCCTTGCGCAGTGGGACATCGCTTCGAACGATTCTTCCCATGGTCACACGCCTTAGGGCGAGGACCCAGATTCCACTAGTCTTGATGGTCTACTACAATAATATTCACGCGTTCGGCCCTGAACGGTTCTGCCATGAGGCTGCCCAAGCCGGCATCGACGGGTTGATCATCCCTGACATGCCGCCGGATGAAGCAAGCCCACTCAAAGGGCCGGCCGCAGCGGCTGGGCTTCAACTGGTTTTTCTTCTTGCCCCTACGAGCACGGCGGAGAGACGGACCTTTGTTGCGCGCCAGTCACAGGGCTTCATCTATTACGTTTCGCTGACCGGAATCACCGGCGCGAAACTGCTTAGCGTGGCCGATGTGAGTAAGAACGTCGAGAAAATCAGGAAAGTCACCCACGTTCCGGTAGCGGTTGGCTTCGGGGTTGCGACGCCGGAGGACGCTGCCAACGTCGCAGCCATTGCCGATGGGGTGATCGTCGGCAGCGCTATCGTCAAGCAGATCGCCGCACACCGAGCGAAACCAGAGATGGTGAAGCATGTGGCTGAATTTGTGCGTTCATTGAAAAATGCCATGCGAGCGGCTCAGCCAAAAACCCGCTAGCAGGATGCTGAAAAAGCCTGCCAGCGGCGTTCTCGCATCGCTCAGACCCTCAACGGGGACCCGGCCGCCTCACCACTCGGCGGCGCGCACAGACTTGGTGCTCCTTATTCGTCGCACCGTGCG
>VBOM01000321.1 GCA_005877535.1 Nitrospirota bacterium
AAAATACAAGAAAAAGTAGGACGACCGTCCAATTAAGCTTTGATAACCGGTTTGCGAAATTTGTTCTAACTATCCCTTTCAAGGAGGTAACGCTGGTTCAAATTCCGTTGCAGGCACCATTCCTACCGTTCATCTCCTCATGCCCGACTCGCTGTTTCAGTCGTTTCGTTCCGTTGAGTTTGTCGTGTGAGCTAGATACACTGTTCGGCGGTGGTTGGTCCATTTATTTAAGGACGCTACGGCGATGGAGAGGGCAATGCCTGGTCAACAGAAGATGTCGTGGATCGGGATCAGCCTCGTGACAGGGATAATTTGTCTTGGGGCGGCAGAGCCACAGCCCTCGAATGACGGGCAGGCGGTTTTGTCGGTCGAGGCTGGTCGAGGGCGGGATGGCGCTCCGATGGTTCTCATCCCTGCCGGTCCATTCACCATGGGGAGTCACGACGGCTTCCCAAACGAACGGCCTGAACACACCGTGACGCTTGATGTCTACTACATCGACCGGTATGAAGTCACCCTCAGCCTCTATCAGAAGTTTCTGGAAGCGGAAAAACATGAGCCACCTTCGACATGGGACGATGAGGCGGCGACGACGGTTGGAGATCGACCGGCCATTGGGATGAGATGGGAATCGGCAGCCGCCTATTGCCAATGGGCAGGGAAACGCCTTCCGACAGAGGCTGAGTGGGAAAAGGCGGCACGGGGGACCGACGGGCGCCGCTATCCGTGGGGAGATATGCAGCCGTTCGTCGACATTGCAAACTATAACAGAGGAATGTGGGTCAGTGAAGCCATCACGTTAGTGGCGGTCACCAGCGGTCTCGATGGAATGAGCGTGCGACATGGGCTCAAGGAGGGTGGGAGGAGCCCGTTTGGCGTTTCTCATATGGCGGGAAACGCGGCAGAATGGGTGGCTGACTGGTATGAGCGCGACTATTATCAAAAGAGTCCTGGGAAGAACCCACTCGGCCCGGCTACTGGTGAGAAGCGCGTGCTGCGAGGTGGGTCATGGGCGGATTTACCGTCTGCTTTGCGTGTAACGGCGCGGTTCTCAGCTGAGCCGGACTTCGAGGATCGAACGATCGGATTTCGCTGTGCCATGAATGTCATGAAGTGAGTGGTGTCGGCGACGAACGTTAGCGATGCCCTGAAGCCTGTCCGACATTGACCTTTCTACTGCGGCGAACGATCCCCCGACCATCTGCGTCGTTCTCGGCCCGAAAACCCCCTCAATGTATTCCAGCGAATGCACCTCCGGTTTTTTCGGGCCTGCGGCCTCGCATCCGGCTGCACCTTTTTCGCCTCGTCACGAACGGCAATCCCGGACAGGCTCCTAGATAGCCAGGCTCAGCCATCAATGTTAGTTCCTCGCATGACGACTCTACTGGACTATCCCTACGACCGGACCCATGCCTGAACGATTTATCACACCCCTCATCGTGATTGCGCTGCTACTGGGGACGTTGTTGGCCCTCCGTTCCACCAATTCCGCTTTGGTGACGCCGGTGCCTGTCTCATCGGTGGTAGCGCTTGCCCCTGACATGGTTCCGCTGGTCGCCGGAGACGAACCGATCACAGAGATCTTTACGAGAGCCGGCTGCTCCGTGTGCCACACCGTTCCGGGTATTCAGGGGGCCGATGGGCGCGTAGGGCCGCCTCTTATATTAGGCATCACGGGGCCTACGCGATTGACCGATCCAGCTTACCGGGGTCACGCGAAGACGGTGCATGATTATGTGATCGAATCGGTCATCGAACCGGGACTGTTCGTTGTGCCGGGATATCCGGCCGGCACGATGCCCATATGGTACGGCGCAAAACTCAGCGCCCTCGCACTGGAGAAGATTGCGTCGTATCTTGAACGGCAAGGGGTGACTCCGGCTCAGTAAGCGCGGAGATCCTCGCCGGATTGGTCACGAGGCGTGTGGTGGTGAGGGGGCTAGCGTTTACGCAACGGGGTTACGTTTCCTGAGGCTCCCCCCTGGATCTTGAAGGCACCGGTTGTGGGGTCACCTGATTTCTTGTCGAGGAGCGCGTTGATTGCATCGTCCCCTCTAAGACCTTCGATCTTGATCTTGAGCCGGAGATTGTTGGCGCTGTCGGCATTGATCAAGGCTTGTTCGAGCGAAATCCTCTCTTCCTTATACAGTTTGAACAGGACGTGGTCGAACGTCTGACAGCCTTCCTCCACCCCTTGCTCCATCGCTTCTTTGAGCAAATCGACCTCGGCCTTCTTGATGAGATCCTTAATGCGGGGCGTGTCGAGCATGATTTCCAGTGCAGGGGCCCGTTTCCCGTCCATGGATGGTATGAGCCGCTGAGAGATGATGGCGCGAAGATTGAGCGACAATTGGAGATAGATCTGCGCATGCCGCTCCACTTGGAAAAAGTTCATGATGCGCTCGATGGCCTGGTTCGCATTGTTCGAGTGGAGGGTGCCGATGCAGAGGTGTCCGGTTTCCGCGAAGGTGATCGCGGCTTCCATCGTTTCCGTGTCCCGGACTTCGCCGATCAGAATTACATCCGGCGCCTGCCGTAGCGTATTCTTGAGCGCGTTTTGAAATGAGAGTGTGTCGAAGCCCACTTCTCGCTGCGTGATGAGCGAACGTTTATGATTGTGGACGAACTCGATCGGATCTTCCACGGTCACGATATGGCCGGGATGGATGGTGTTACGGTGGTCGATCATGGCAGCGAGGGTGGTGGATTTTCCGGAACCGGTGGCTCCGACTACCAGCACCAACCCGCGCTTCGTCATGGCGATGTCTTTCACAATTTGAGGCAAGCCCAGCTGTTCGACGGTCTGGATTTCGGCTTTGATATGCCGGAAGACCAAGCCAACGTTCCCTCGCTGCCGGAAAATATTGACACGGAAACGGCCGAGCTCCTTGTAGTAGAGGGCCAGGTTCATTTCCATTTTTTCCTCGAATTCCCCACGTTGCTGGCCCCGCATCAGCGCCAGCGCGAGAGCTTCAAGTTGTTCATTGGTAAACGGCGGCGCGTCGGTTAGTTGGGTCGAGCCGTGGACACGATAGGCGGGAGCCGAGTCGACGGTTAAGTACAGGTCTGACGCTTCTTGATCCACCATGACCTTCAAAAGGCTGCGAACGTCCATCTCTGCCCCCGTTTCTTCCTGCCAGGTATCTTAGGCCGCGCCGCCCATTGCGGTTCCAAACAGATTGGGATTCATGCTGCGCGATTGGGCTTCGCCTTTCGTGACGACGCCACGCATTGCTAAATCGTACAGCGCCATGTCCATCGTTTGCATGCCGTCTTTCTGACTGGCCTGCATGACCCCGGGAATCTGGTGCAACTTGCCCTCTCGGATGAGATTCCGGACTGCGGTCGTGGCGACCATGATTTCGAGGGCGGCGACACGCCCGCCTGATTTTTTCTTCAGCAGGGTCTGCGTAATGACCCCTTCCAAGGCTTCTGCGATCTGGGTGCGAGTATGGACGCCCATCTCCCGCTGATTCACGAGACATTTTGTTGTCTTGTGGATGCATTCGATCGGATCTTCGATCGTGATGATGTGGCCTTCAAATGTGTTGTTCAAATAATCGACCATGGAGGCCAGCGTCGTCGATTTACCAGACCCGGTTGGGCCGGTCACAAGAATCAGCCCCTTTTCCCGATCGCAGAGCTGCCGCACGATCGGAGGCATGCCGAGCTTCTCCATCGGAATGATCGTGGTGGGAATATTTCGGAATACGGCCCCAAGTCCCCGGGTTTGGACGAAGACATTGACACGGAATCGGGCGATGTCGCCCAGTTCAAAGGAAAAATCGCACTCGCGCTTTTCTTCGAAATTTTTCCGCTGGGTATCGCTCATCATGTCATAGATCAACGAGTGCGTCTCGTCCGTGGTCAGTGCGGGATGATCGAGTTTCTTGAGGTCCCCGTTCACACGGATCATCGGTGGCTCGCCGGTGCTGATATGACAATCCGACGCGCCCTCCTTTGCCATGAAGGTCAGGAGCTTCGAAATATCCATGAAGAGGACCCCTCGGTTAGAAAGGATAATGAGATGATGGACTGTCGGACATCAAGGCTACTTGAAAGCATAATGCCACAGGGTGATGAGAAAGCAAGGAAATAGCCGGATGCGGCTGAGAAAATTCTTTGGTGGTTCAGTTTAGATAGGTGAGGGGTTCGATCAGATCAGCCCCACCGATTGCCCTGCCCGTTGAAATGCGGTGAGAGCGTGATCGATGTGGCTGGGGGTGTGTTCGGACGTCACCGTGACGCGGATGCGGCTGGTGGCGTCCGGAACGGTAGGAGGACGAATCGCCGGAGCATACACGCCTTCTGCGAACAGGTTTTCGGCAAACGTGAGTGCGGTTTCAGCATTGCCGACGAGGATTGGCATGATCGGACTGACGCTGTG
>VBOM01000322.1 GCA_005877535.1 Nitrospirota bacterium
CAATATTCATTTGTTGGGAGTTCGGTCCTATGACACGCTTCCAGCGTTTGCGAAGGGATTTTCGATCGGCATCATGCCGTTTAAGATCAATCGCTTGACGGAGAATGTGAACCCCATCAAACTACGTGAATATTTAGCCTCGGGTCTTTCGGTGGTTTCAACCCCTCTGCCAGAGGCGCGGGCCTATGCCCAGGTTGTCCGCTTTGGAGCCACAGCAGCGGAGTTCCTGACGGCTCTGGACGAGTCCCTCAAAGCGCGCCACGAGTCTTCTAGCCTTGTCTGCCAGGAAGCGGTAAACAAAGAAACGTGGTTGTCGAGAGTCGAGCACATTTCGGTTTTAGTGGACGGTGCACCCCGTCGGGTGTGGTGACAGGCGTTCGGTTGGGGAGTATTCGTCCAGGCCGATTCGATGAAAAGCCTGTAATACCAAAGGAAGATGCGGTATGGGCAAACCAGGGATTCTTGTCGAGCAAGGTAAAGAGGGAGTTCGCTTCGGCATCGCCATGTTTGTGGGATTGATCGCAGTCCTGGTCTTATTGCTCGGCACACTCTACCGCACCATTTTGTATAACATGAGCGCTCAGTGGTACGGTGACCCGAACTACTCGCATGGTTTTCTGGTCCCCCTCGTAGCTGTCTATTTCGCGTGGAAAAGACGTGAGCAACTTTTGGCTTTGCAGGCGCACCCCAGCAGAGCAGGCATCGGACTGTTGGGAATCGGATTGCTGATGTTCATCGTCGGCTCGGTCGGCGCCGATTTGTATCTCCAGCGATCGTCACTGATTGTGGTCATTGCGGGTTTGGTGCTGTTGATTCTTGGACGGGATGCCCTGCGTATGCTGGCGCTTCCCATTGCCTTTTTGTTTTTCATGGTCCCCCTCCCAACAATTGTGATGAATGCCATTGCCTTCCCGCTGCAGATGTTCGCTGCCAAAACCGCGGCTTTTTTCCTCTTCAATTTCGGGATTCCAGTTTTACGCGAGGGCAACGTCATTGTGCTCGCAAGAACGACGCTCGAAGTTGCTGAAGCCTGCAGTGGTATACGGTCCTTGCAGGCGTTGCTTGCGATAGGGACAGTCTATGCCTATTTCACACAGTCGGATCTGTGGAAACGGTGGACGCTCGTATTGTTGACTGTTCCGATTGCGATTGCGGCGAATGCCTTTCGGGTCGGGGGGACGGGAGTCCTGGCAGATTATTGGGGAGCCGAAGCCGCAGTGGGTTTCTATCATACATTCGAAGGGTGGCTGGTTTTTGTCATGGCGTTTATCTTGTTGTTTGCTTCCGGCGCAGTATTGTCAAAGGTAGGCGTAAGACAGCGGAGGAGCAGCCCGTCTCCCGTCATCGGGCACTCGTCGCCTGTCGTCCGCCACGCTGTTCAGCGGTGGCCATTCTTTATCGCGATCGTTCTGTTGATCGGAACGTGGGGGGTCGAACAGGGCCGGCCGTCTAGCGAAGTCGTGCTTCTCAAGAAACCGTTCGCGGCGTTTCCCCTCCGTCTTGCCGACCAATGGGAGGGGCGAGAACTTGGTCTGGACCAGGCAGTGTTAGATGTTCTTAACCTGTCTGACTACATGATGCGGGTTTATACGCCCATCAATGCAACGAAGGGAGAGGGACAAGAGCAAGAGACCGGAGAAGAGTCACGTCACACGTCCTCTGATTCCTCGCCCCGTTCCCTGCACGTGCAGATTCCTGCCTGGCTCTATGTCGGCTATTATCAGTCACAGCGAACCGGGGCGACGTACCATTCCCCCCAAAACTGTCTGCCGGGGGCTGGGTGGCAGTTTGTGGAGTCCACGCAGGTGCCTGTTACAGTCGGGGGAAGCGTGGTGACGATCAATCAGGTCGTGATCCAAAAGGGGTTGGATAAGCAAGTCATTCTGTATTGGTACCATGATCGAGGTCGGGTGATTGCCAGCGAATACTGGGCCAAAGCCTATCTCTTGTGGGATGCGGCAACCAGGAATCGAACCGATGGGGCGCTCGTTCGTATTTCCGTCCCTGTGGTAACCACGACGGACGATGCTGTTGAGCATGCGCGAGGGTTTCTGCGGGATCTCTGGCCATCGTTGCTTGAATTTATGCCATTGGCCTAGGCAGTTATTCGGAACGGTTGTAACGGCCTCTTCCTCGAGAATGGAAGGTCGCCGGATGGGGAAGGAAGAATGTCGCAATCTATGCTGACTGTTGCACTCGCCTCTTTTTATTTCGAGGCGCTCTGTGCTTGGGTATTAGCGGTATTGTTGTTGTCTCGCTACAGGGCTAGCCGATTTCACAGGAATGTGGCCGGGGCCTTGCTGGCAATTGGCCTGGTCCAATTCGCTGAGGTGTTTTCCCTCCTGGACAGCCAAAATGTGTTGCTATGGTCACGCCTTGCGCTGGCAGGACAATTCTGGTTGGCGTCGGCACTGCTGTATGTCGGCTTGGCGCTGACCGAAACGGAAGGCTCGCGCATCGGAATGGGATTTCGATGGCGGTGTCATGCAGCGGCGATCGTAGCAGGGTTGTGTGCGGGATTGGCGTGGACCGATCTTGTATTAGACTGGGTGACATTTGACAATCAGGTGGTGGCAGTAGGTCGTGGTCCGCTCGGTCGAGTCGTGTATTTTGTGTTGATCCTGTTGTTTGTGCTGGGTATCGCTCACCTGGAGTCGCTGCTGCGGTCGTTGCGCGAGCCGCTGCGTTATCAGCTCAAATTTGTCTTGTTGGGGCTGGGTACCCTGGCTGTGTACCGCATTTACAATGCCAGTGAGCTGCTGCTGGTGTCTGTTCAGCAATTTGACACAGTATTGGTCAACGGCGTCGCCACCATGACGGCCCTCGCGCTGGTAGTGTTGGGGTTTGCCCGATCCCGCATTCACCAGGTGACGGACCGCGTGTACATCTCGCCACAAATGTTGTATGGCTCCGTGACCTTCCTGACG
>VBOM01000323.1 GCA_005877535.1 Nitrospirota bacterium
CAGTCTCGCGGCGCATCATTCCGAACTGATAGACCGCCAACTCATTGCCCCAATGACTGCGCCAACCGTATCGGCCAACCAATCCTGCCAGCTCGACTCACGGAATGGGACAAAGAGTTGATGCACTTCATCCGTGATTCCAAAAACAGATGCCGTCACGATTGCCAGCACCGCCGCCTGCCGAGCGACAACCGGCCCCGATGCCCAGCGAAACGCACGGTAGCAGAAGAGAGCCAAAATGCCATACTCCACCGCATGTAAGACTTTGTCGCTGAACTCTTTGAACAAGAACGATGGCAGTTGATCTTCCGGGTGCGACAGGGCCGACAGGCAAAAAATCACTCCGGCAAGGCCGACCACCGGCCCCCAATACCAGAACACCTGACCCATCACACCTTGCCGAGTTGCGTCACGCATTGATTTCTTCTCGCTCGGCCTCCTACCCTATGCCATACTTATAACGAACAGGTTGGAGAAAGACTATATAAACACAAGAAAGCTTCTATGATCCGCATAGGTGATATGGCTAACAGGCCCCCACAGGAGGCTCAATAATGCCGGCTAACCCGCCCGACCCCGGCGTGCCAAGATGCGCCTTGCCCCAAGCAAGGCCGCAGGCGAGTCGAAACAGGAGGCGTACCCTGGGGGGCGCACGGTTCGACGAATAAGGAGCGCCAAGTCTGTGCGCACCGTCGAGTTAGTGAGGCGGCCGGGTCCCCGTTGAGGTTTTTGATGAAACAAGAACGAAACTGGCAAACTTTTTCAGCCTCCTGCTAAAGCCATCAATAGCATTCGACTATGAAAACTGTCCACATCTGTTTTCTCTGGCATATGCATCAACCCTATTACACGGACCCGGTTGCGGGGTCTGCCAGTATGCCCTGGGTACGTCTCCATGCCACCAAGGCTTATTACGACATGGCCTATGGGCTGGATAAGTTTCCCGCCATGAAAGCCACGTTCAACTTTACTCCCTCGCTCCTGCGTCAGCTGCAAGAAGTAGGATCAGGGACGGTGCGCGACCTCTTTCTGGAACATGCGCAGCGTCCGGCGGCGGACCTTCGTCCTGAAGAGAAAGCCTTTCTCGTCCGACACTTCTTCTCCGCCAATTGGGCCACTATGGTGCGTCCTTACCCTCGCTATCATGAATTGCTCGTGAAACGCGGGGCCGACGTCTATGGTCGCGACTTGGAGCGGATTGCGCACCAGTTTTCCACACAGGACCTGCTGGACTTACAGACATGGCACAATCTCGCCTGGTTCGGCTACGGCACGGTCAGTCTTTATCCTCGCCTAGCCGCGCTGCGTGCGAAAAACCGAGGCTTTACGGAAGAGGAGAAACAGGAGGTGTTGGCCTTCCAACTCGCCGCTGTGCAGGACATCATTCCGCTCTATCGACGACTGATGGAGCGGGAACAGATCGAACTCACCACGAGCCCCTTCTTTCATCCGATCCTGCCGCTCCTCATCGATACGGACTTTACTCGACGCACCAGACCGGATCTACCCCTCCCCTCGCGATTCCATGCGCCGGAAGATGCGGAGGCACAGCTGCAACGAGCCGTCGAGTGTCATACCGCCACATTCGGCCGGGCCCCCGTGGGCCTCTGGCCGTCGGAAGGCTCTGTCTGTCCAGAACTGATTCCGATGTTGCCGAAGGTCGGACTGCGCTGGCTGGCGACAGACGAAGGCATTCTCGCTCGCTCGCTCGACGCGGCCCAGCAACCGTGGCAACGCCACCGGGATCTGTATCAGCCCTACCTGGTCGAACCGGAGGGCCAAGACGTTACGATACTGTTTCGCGATCGGGAGATCTCCGATGCCTTTGGGTTCATCTACCATAAGACCACTCCTGAAACCGCCGAAGAGGATGTTCTTCGTCGGCTGCGCCACCTCATTCACGAATCGCCCCAGGACCAGGTGACCATCGCGATTGTGCTCGACGGGGAAAATCCATGGGAACACTACCACGGGGGTGGCGAACAGTTTCTCTCGCTCCTCTACAATGCCTGCTCGACCGGCGCGCTCGATCATGACGCGATTCGCACCACCACCGCGACGATTTCCAACGCGCTCGAAGCCGCGCCAGCCACTCGGCGGGGCAGCCACCTCCATTCGGGTTCCTGGATCAATCAGGACTACAAGATCTGGATTGGCCACCAGGAAGACAATCGGGGATGGGACCTGATAAGTCACACGCGAGCTCGTCTCGCCGAAATCGCTGCTACGCTCCCCTCGGATCGCGCGCAAGCCGCCTGGGACGAACTCTATGCCGCCGAAGGCAGCGATTGGTTCTGGTGGTATGGGGACGACTTTGATACCGACTACAAAGAGGAGTTCGATCGGCTCTTCCGGACCCACCTTCGGAACGTCTGGACGATTGCGGGATTGACTCCACCGGACCTATTGAATGAGCCGATCTGTAAGCCCCGCGGCATGCCGGAGGCAGACCTCGTGACGATGCCGCTCGCCTTACTGAACCCCTCCATCGATGGAATGGTGACCGACTTTTTTGAGTGGCGCGGAGCAGGCAGGATCACGACTCAGCCGCCGCTCGGCGCGATGTGGAAAGCCGAAGGGGTGCTCGCCGATATCCAGTTTGGCTGGAGTCTTGACCAGTTGTATCTCCGGCTCGATCCGGACGAGCAATCACGGCCGCGGCAGGCGGGGCTGACGGTCGAGCTGCAGTTGCAGACGCCCGAGCAGTTCTATCACCTGTCGTTTTCACTCACACCGCCAGAGCCAGACCAGTTTCTGCTCTCGCAGAAACTCGCAAACGGATCCTGGCAGGAGATCGGCCCCTACCAATCGATCTGTCATGGGAATATTGTCGAACTGGCTGTGCCATTTAAGGACTTACAGCTCACACCCGGACAGGAACTCCGCATGACCATTCTGGTGCTGGAACATCGGTTGGAAATCGCACGCTACCCGCACCACAAGCCTGCGACCTTCCTCGTGCCAGGTCCGGAATTTGAAGCGAATCAGTGGCGAGTGTAAGCGCACGAAACGCTGAATGTTCGATGTTGGATGTTAAATGATGAATTACAAGAGGGGAGTTCCTCCATGCGCCTGGCGATTCTTCCTGGTCAATCCAACATTCAACATTTAACAGTCAACATTGTTCAGGAGATACCATGCCCGATCTAAGACGTGATCCGATTGTCGGTCGGTGGGTGATTATTACGACGGAACGGAGCGGTCGGCCTCACGACTTTATTCGAGTGCCTGCCGCCCGGCCTTTGGCCGCAGCCCTTTGCCCCTTTTG
>VBOM01000324.1 GCA_005877535.1 Nitrospirota bacterium
TTCTCGCAAGTCCCGCAAATCTCGCGATGTGCAGGCTAGGCACAGGCCGAGCGTCGGTGGTAGAATCCGCGCTCTCCGTTCGGTGAGCCGGTAGCTCAGTCGGTAGAGCATCGCCCTTTTAAGGCGAGGGTCCTGGGTTCGTGTCCCAGCCGGCTCACCATTTCGTACTGTAGACAGAACCTTCATAACGACTTTCAGACTCTTTCCGCCTGCCTAGTCGTTCTGCGCACAGCGTTAAAAAACCTCACGCCAGCTCAAGACCCGGGAAGTCGATTTTTCTAGGGCTTTGACGTATCTTTCCGCCTGTTCCAAAAACACATCTTTTGGATCGGGCAGTGAACCAGTGAGCCCGGATCCTGAGGACGTGGGGAGGAAGGGTTGGTCGGGGATCAGTCTTGAATGGAATTTTGGTGTTTGCGGGCAACCGATTCACCGCAGGCGAGGCAGATATAGTTGCCCGTTAAATAGCCGCTGTCCTTCTGTTCCAATTCCAGAGTGATATGCGCAGAGGGTCGTGGATCCACCTGATGTTCCCACTTCGCTCGTAATGTGCAGCAGCTTCACCACTCGTCATGACGTCCCTTCAATTGTTCGACTGCTCCACATCTACCAAATCTGTCAGCGGGGTCAACCAGAAAAAGCGAATGGATCATGAGGACGAATCTCTTGTTCGGCCCCCAGGCCGAGCAGTGCATGATCTGACAAGGGGCGAAGACCCGGCCTCTTCGCTAGACGAACCGTACACGCAAGGCCCTAGGAATGCGCGGATTCTGAAAACGTTGGGATAGGCTGACGCAGCGAGCTCGGTTGCTCTGTTGTCTTGCAACAATGCGTCGCCAACTTCCCCTCTCCAATGGTTCTTTATCCTGGCTACTCCGCCAGTAGCCCTCCTTTCCCCGTTCAGCTACAAGCGCACAGAATGCGGGTGTCTTAGTTTGCGAGGAGTTCAGGAAGGAGTGCGAAGATCGATGGCGACCATCCTGTGCATTGATGACGAAGAAACAGCGCGGAGGCTCTTCCAGGTCGCGCTCGAAGGGCCGGGGTACCGTGTCCTGACCGCCGAAGATGGGCGACACTGCCTGCGTCTCTTGGAGCATCAGGATGTGAATCTGATTTTTGTGGATACCTCCATGCCAGAGATGGACGGTATGGAAGTGATCCCACTGCTACGCAAGACTCGACCTGCCAGCAAGATTATGGCCATCACTGGAGGATCAGGTCGGAGGAACGATCTCAACATGGCGAAGCATTTGGGAGCCCACGACACGCTGATGAAGCCGTTCAGTCTCCAAGAGTTGCTGTATACGGTCGCAACTCAGTTGAAGTCCTCGCACGCGTAGACCCAAAAGCCACGGCGTAGGTCATGAGCAGGAGTGAGATGAAGAGAACAGGAGTGGCGCAGAGCGGACTCTGTCCAGACCCTTTCACCAAGACAGGTGACTCAGAGTTGTGCGAGCAGTGCTGGAGCCTTTAGCCTAGGCTCTCGGCCAGGTGAGGGTCCCGTTCACCTTTCGTCTGGCGGGATACGGGATCACGCGGCATCGGCTGGGGCTCTTCCAATCGCTCGGGGTTAGTCTGAAAACCACGAACGGTTTGGCATCGCTTACTGCCCAGCTCGGCCAGGTCACCGACGCAGTCGACCGGTGGCGCACGTCGGACCTGAAACAGCGCTGGGTCGCCAGTGCACTGTTGACCATCGAACCGCGCGGCGGCGGATCACAGGCTACCGCCCCTGTCGCGGCTTCGCACGGCCCCTGGCCGAGATCCGCTTTGCAGAGCCCATGGAGCACCAGCATGTTGCGTAAGACCATGATCGGGACCGCTTCGGAATGTCAACGAGGCCTGGGAGTGACTCCTCGAA
Source organism: Nitrospirota bacterium (assembly GCA_005877535.1). Classification (GTDB taxonomy): domain Bacteria; phylum Nitrospirota; class Nitrospiria; order Nitrospirales; family Nitrospiraceae; genus Palsa-1315. Next base: position 1,862 of record VBOM01000324.1, read on the forward strand.
TCAGGCTCACGCTGACACCAGCTCCCGGCACTCTCCGTCGCGGCTCAGCAGGATTCATGTGTCAGCATGTCCTGCTCGCCGCCTTCATACTCCTCTGGTTCCATACGGTCCATGCGGAAACAGTGTCGATTGCGAACATGGATGTCTCGCGAGAAGCCATCTTACTAGAGGCAGCCTTCACACGGTTTCTCCGGGACGACGGATATACCGTCACAGGAGCCGGCACTGACGGCTTCGTCGTGCTGTTGCATGGGATGAGCGCGCAGACGAGGCAAGGTGGGAATGTCGGCATGGTCGGCTCTGCTACGGTCATCAAGGTATTGCGGCGAGAATCCACCGCTGCCCTGCTGCCCGAGGGCTACCCACAGGCATCGGAGTTCGTCGGGACATTCACGGCGGTCATGGGATCGCCGCTGATCTACCTGGCTGGCACCACAGCGATTGGCGGGAATGCCGAGGAAGTGGCCCAGGTCCTCAGTATCTATGTGAAGACGGTGCTCCAGCACTCGTCTTTCAGGGCGTCCGAGTTGCTTCGGGTTCTGGAGCAGCGCGCCACAGAACATGAGCCCACGCGATCCCCAGAGACAGGAAGATGACACCCCGCAGATCCAAGGAGAGTCGCCCCATGGAGAAACGAAAGTGCCAGCGGTTTCCCGTCATGTTGCCTGCCCTGTTCTTCGGAGAACGGGCGGGAGGGGGATTGGTGGTCGATGTGTCCTTGGAAGGATGCCGCATCCGGAGCGCTGTGCCCATGCACAAAGGAGACTATGTACGAATCCGTATCGATCTCATCGGAGACACCCTGAGCGGGGACCTTGCCGTCGTCCGCTGGTCGAGGAAGGAAGAGTTCGGTGTGGAATTGATTCGAATGGCGTCGGATCAACAAGCGCGACTGCGTGGATTCCTCCATCTGTTCAGCACGACCCCTGTAGGTGAAGCCACCACCTCTGCCGCTGAGGTTCATTGAACGCTCTGCACCGGATCGAGCGGCTTGGGCGGGCTCGGTCCTCTCATGACCGTAAAACATCTGTGGTTTCGAGAAGGGCGGTTCCTCTTCACGTATTCACTTTTTACGAAGGAGTGGTGTCATGGCGAAGCAGATGAGCAAACAGCCAACGGGGCAAGCGGGTCATCATTAACGAAGAGCGCAATCAACGATGTGGGTGATTCCTGACGAGAGGCTCGTGATGAGATTGCGAATCGACGGCAGAAAACTGGTGGCCTCGTTTGTGGGAGGGCGCAGGCATGCCTGGGAACGGGTTTCAAATTCCCGATCTGCTGTCAGGGCGAACTCATGTAATAATTATCAGGGAATAACCTCTGGCCATACCCGGTCATTGCCTGGTTCTCACGCGACACATTGTTGTGCATTATGCCTGTGCACAGGAGCACCTTGCTTCATTCAATGGGAGATGGGAAGTATGGCGAAGACGCAACAGACTCTGTTTGTGATATTCGCTGGCCTTCAGAAGCAGGTAGCATCCGGCGCTTGCTACATTGCCATGGATGGATACTCAACCATACTGAGATCGAAACCTGGAATTGGAATGGAATGACCTCGGCCATTCGACGGGCCACTCTACCTCACTATCTGCGGGGAACCGGTTGTCCACAAACCCCAAGCATCCCTCCGCGACACTCGCCTGACCCGCGCCTGAAGCCCTTGCGCCTTGACCGCACCGTGACTGCATCTCGCGATTTGCTCCGCCTTCTAAATGGCTACAACTGAATCGGTGTATCAGGCAATCACTTCTACCCTAACCAGGTCATCTCCTAGTTCCCACGCAGTGCATTCCTCTCCATGATGAGGGTACACACGAGCACATCACTTCAAATGGAAGGGTAGGAAGTATGGCGAAGACGAAAGAGTCGCTGTATGTGTTATTCGCTGGCCCTCAGAAGCAGGTAGCATCCGGCGCTTGCTACATTGCCATGGATGGATACTCAACCATACTGAGATCGAAAGCGGCTAGGTTCAATAGCTTTGCTGAGGCAAAAGAATTTGCTGAAGTGACCCGCATCGCGTTGAATGGTCATACCTACATTGGCCTGGAAGATTTTACCGATTGAGACCTGAAGGGTTAGGAGCCGTTCAATCATTCAGGGTCGGATAAGGGGGAACAGATGATGACGCTGAGTCAAGCGGCTGCGCGACAAGTGGAATGGAAACAGCGAGCATATCGAACACCATGTGGGCACTTGGTCCTGGAGCTGGAAAGGAATGAACAGGGTTATTTGACGGACAACTATGTCTGCAATCTCTGTGGTAAATCTTTCGGCCCAACGGCACCTAGCCCCGTAGCATCTCGACCAGTCCCTGCACCGTCAACGGCGCATTCCCCTCAGCCCGGTTGTTGACCAGCACATAGGCGCGGGCGACCTTCGCTCACTGCTTGTCGCACAACTTGCATCGTCTCTCGGCGCATGTGACGCCTTGAAAAGCTGATTCTTCGAGGTCGGGTGGAGGACGGGGCGCTGAGATGTCCTCTTGTATACCCAACAGACATTTTTCTCCAAACTATTTCTGGCCTGCTCTGACGAGAGAGACTAGATGGGCCGGTGCCACTCTTTCTTGGGCATCAGTCCCACATGTGCGACGGCGCACTGAATGACTTTATCCAAATATTCACTTGACGTGTACCGTTTGACGAAACAGCCATACGCACCATTTTGCCTGGCGAACTCCCACAATCCTCGATAGGAATGCGTGGTGAGGACAATCACAGCGACGTTCGGTCTGCTGG
>VBOM01000278.1 GCA_005877535.1 Nitrospirota bacterium
GCCCTTGAACGACCAGATCTTGCCCGACGTGGAGATGCTGTATCTTGGCGGGGGCTATCCCGAACTGCATGGCGAAGTGCTGGCTCGAAATGTCACAATGCGAACGGCAATCCGGAAATTTGCTGAGCGCGGCGGGACGATTTATGCAGAATGCGGTGGAATGATGTACCTCACCCAAGCCATCCTTGACTTCGCCGGCACATCGCATGAGATGGTGGGGCTGTTCCCCGCTGAAGCTGTCATGCGGAAGCCAGGTTTGATTTTGGGGTACAGAACGTTGGAGCTTTCTCAAGATTGCATACTCGGTGTGTCTGGTAGCACAGCACGCGGGCATGAGTTTCACTACTCCACACTGGTTCCCAAGGGAAAACTCGACTATGTCTGTGCACTCCGTGATGCGCGAGGGGAACCGAAGGGTTCAGATGGGCTCATAGTGGGCAATACTCTGGCGCTCTATGCCCATCTGCATTTTGCCAGCCAGCCACAGATTGTGAAATCACTGGTGTCGTCGGTTCGACGGACCTCTCCACGATTGTCGATGAACTCAGGATGTGCAACGTGACGGAGCAGGACGAACACAAAGCGAAGATGGAACGGTTGAAGGCGTCGGTGGATCGACGCATTGAGGCAGCACAGGAAGAGAAAGGTTTGTTGATTGTCTATACGGGCGCCGGCAAGGGGAAGACCACGGCTTCTCTGGGCATGGCTTTACGATGTCTCGGCCATGGCATGAAGGTCGCTGTGGTGCAATTCATCAAGGGCGCGATCGATACGGCAGAGGAACGGGCACTCAAGTCGTATGGCGATCGGGTCACCTTTCTCCGTATGGGCGAAGGGTACACCTGGGAGACCCAAGATCGTGAGCGGGATACGAAGTTCGCCCAACAAGCCTGGGCTGCGGTCTGTGGGTTCTTGCTCGATCCGTCCTATACGATGGTCATTCTCGATGAATTCAATATTGCCCTCCAGCTCGACTATGTCCGACTCGAGGATGTATTGCCGGTTCTCCGGGGCCGACCTCCCATGCAGCATGTGGTGATCACCGGCCGCGGTGCCAAAGACGCGTTGATCGAGGAAGCCGATCTCGTCACGGAGATGAAGCAGATCAAACATCCCTTTCGAAAAGGCGTTAAGGCGCAACCGGGGGTGGAGTTTTGAGGGGGCCGCTTAACAAGACCTGTGAGAACTGCCGTCAAACTTTCGAGTGTGGCGGGTACCAATGCTGGTGCGGTCAAGTGGGGACTACTGAACCGCAGATGGACTGGACTGCCGCTCGCTTTCAAGATTGCCTCTGTCCTGCATGCTTGAAGTTGGTCAGCGAGGGTGCACTCGAGGCGTTTCCCAGCAAGCCGGTGAGTCCGACAAGAGCCGAGTGAGGCATATTCCATAACCGTCATCGTGAGTCTCTGCTCAAGGAGCGTGGTATGAGTCTTCAACCCAACATCTTTATTCCCGGTAATGGGCAGTTTTCTGACCATGAGCGGGCGGCCGTCTACCGTGTGATTTTCGAGCGGCGGGATGTCCGCCGGAATTTTTTGCGGACACCGATCGCGGACGATGTTCTTGCGAGGATTTTGACTGCGGCGCATCATGCCGGGTCTGTTGGGTTCATGCAGCCGTGGGATTTTGTGGTCATCCGTCAACACGCGACGAAGCGCGCCGTGAAGCGACTCTTCGAGAAAACGAATACTCAGGCGGCCATGCGCTATGAAGGCGCTCGCGCGACGCTCTATCGGAGTCTAATGCTCGAAGGGATTGAGGAAGCACCTATCAATATCTGCGTCACCTGTAGCCGCCAGCGCGGCGGCAGGCACGTGCTGGGACGATCCACTGTTCGTGATACGGATTTATATAGCACCTGTTGCGCCATTCAAAATCTCTGGCTGGCCTCACGAGCGGAGGGCATTGGGGTTGGATGGGTCAGCATTCTGGACCATGGAGCCATGAAACGAGTGCTCGGTATCCCCAGACCGGTCAAAGTGCTTGCCTATCTCTGTCTCGGCTACGTATCAGACTTTGCGAAAGAGCCGGACTTGGAAAGCGTAGGGTGGCGAGCCAGGATTCCGGTTGACCAACTCATTCACCATGAGTCGTGGGGAAACCTCATAAGCGGCAGCGGGGATGGTAATGCGGATCGAGAAGTTCGACACGTAAATAGAGGACGCGGGAAAGAGAGGCTTGGCCGGCAACGTGCTGGGAAGAAAGCGGCTGGCTGATCGCATGAGGCAGACGCGCAAGAGGCGGTCGAAGCTAATTCTCGTACTCGGCGGTGCAGCCTCTGGAAAGAGCCAGGCAGCACTTGGTTTGGCAGGTCAGGTAGGGCCGAAAGCCTTCATGGCAACAGGCCAGGCGTTGGATCGAGAGATGAAGGCGCGGATCGAGCGGCACCAGGCCACACGGCCGTCTGATTGGGTGACAGTGGAAATTCCGATGGATATTGTTTCATGGGTAAGTGAAAAAGGCCATGACTATCGGGCAATTGTTATCGATTGTCTCACGCTATGGTTGAGTAATATGAGGGGGCAACGCATACGCGACTTAGCCATATCTGAAGCCACGGCCGACTTGCTTCACGCGATTCGAGCGACGCGGGCCCGTGTCGTGATCGTGAGCAACGAATTGGGGTTGGGGCTTGTGCCGGCGACGAAGTCTGTCCGGGCGTTTCGCGATCTGGCCGGACGGGTCAATCAACAGGTAGCAGCAGAAGCAGATGAAGTCTATGTGACGATCAGCGGCCTTCCACTGCGATTGAAGTAAGAGGAGTGTCGAGGATGATGCCTCACGAAACCATTGACCGGATTCAGCCGACCGATCCTCGTCTCTTGGCACAGGCGCAGGCGCGCTTGGACCGATTGACGAAGCCGATCGGCAGCCTGGGCCGACTCGAGGAATTGGCCGCGCGCTACGTCATGATCACGGGTGAGATGAAGCCGAAGGTCCCGCGTGGAGCGGTCTTTACCTTTGCAGCCGATCATGGCGTGACGGTGGAAGGGGTGAGCGCCTATCCCTCTGCGGTTACTCCTCAGATGGTCTTGAACTTCCTGCGCGGGGGCGCTGGCGTCAATGTGCTCGCGCGTCATGTCGGCATCGACGTTCGCGTCGTGGACATCGGCGTGGCCTTCGATTTTGAAGCGGTTCCAGGACTCATTCATAAGAAGGTCATGCCAGGAACGAAGAATCTGCTGGTGGAATCAGCTATGAGTCCCTCGCAGGCGGAACAAGCGCTACAAGTAGGGATCGAGCTCGCCACCGAAGCCGCTCAGCAGGGCGTCGGCTTGATCGGGACCGGCGAGATGGGGATCGGCAACACGACCGCCAGTTCGGCGATT
>VBOM01000279.1 GCA_005877535.1 Nitrospirota bacterium
GATGCAGCACAATCCGGTCGATCCAGCGGAGGCGTGGACCTAGTCCCTGAGATGCAAACGTTGCTAGAACGAATCGGGTCGTGAGGGTGAGAGGAGTCTCCATGAAGATTGAAGAAGCCAGACAGAGAATCGAATCGGCGATGACACAGTACGGGGCACAAGCCGGGATGGCAATCGATCTTGTGATCAACGAAGTGCGCTCCGATCTCGGCGCGACCACGGCCAATGAATTGATCGAGGAGTTCGACCTCGAGCTGCAGTACAATATCGCGCCATTAGAGTCTGATCACTCCACCAGCTAAGCCATGGGCATACGGCCTAACGCATCTCAATTCAGGGTGCTCAAAAAGCTTCTTCAACTAGGCCGCAGGCGAGTCGAAACCGGAGGCGTACCCTCTGGGGTACGTTGAGGATTTCGATGAGCCGAGAACGACGTTGAGGAGCTTTTTCAGCACCCTATTATGTCGCTGCTGATTTGGTGTGCGATCTCCGGACACGGCTACGGTCACGCTGCGCAAGTGGTGCCCGTACTCAATGCATTGGGCGCACTCGTGCCAGGTCTGACCGCTGTCCTCCGCACCACGGTCCCATCCTCTTTTTTTCGCGACCTCCTGACTATCCAGTGGGAACTCAGTCGCGTGCAGCAGGACATCGGCTGTATCCAAAACGGCCCCCTCAAGATCGATATTGACGCGACCTGGGCGGCACACCAGCGCTTCCACAAAACCTGGGAGGCACGCCTGTCTAACGAAGTCGCCGCCATGCAGGCGGCATCATCCGCGCTGATTATCGCCGACACGCCCTACCTGGCCATCGAGGCCGGTTCCCGCGCACAGATACCAACCATCGCCTTGGCAAACTTTACCTGGGACCTCGTGCTCAAGGAGTACTGTCACGCCTCAGACCACTCACACCAGGAGTTGATTCAGGACATCCGTGGTTCCTATGCGAAAGCCGACATGGCCCTTCGCATCACCCCTGCTCCCAACATCGATGCCTTCTCCAACATGATCGATATTGGCCCGGTAGCCAGCCCCGCCTCCCCTGAACGAAACCGACTTGCCTCAGCTCTCGCCCTGACGCCCAACGAACGAACCGTCCTGGTGGGATTCGGCGGTGTTCCTTTGACATCCCTCCCGCTTGATCAAATGGAACAGCTGCGCCACTATCGCTTCCTCTTCGATGGCCCAGTCCCACCGGGATATTCCCGTATTCACTCCACTCAGACGCTTCCATTCTCCTTTAAGACCCTGCTTGCCTCTGTCGATGTCATCATGACCAAACCTGGGTACGGCACCATCGTTGAAGCCGTCACGCTTCAACAGCCAGTCGTGTACGTCCGCCGATACAATTTTGCCGATGAACCGCCGCTGGTCGATTATCTACATCGCTACGGACGCGGCGTCGAATTGTCGGTCGACGACTTCACGAAAGGTCGCTGGGAACCGGCCTTACTGCAAGCCCTGACCGCACCGTTACCCCTGTTGCCGCCACCACCCTCAACCGGCGCGACAGAGGCGGCAGCCGTCATCGCGAAGCAACTCAGAAACTTCGGGACGCAGATCAACGACCGCACTGACGACCTTCGCTCGTAAGGAGCCCAGCCCTCATTATTCATGACGATTCGTTGCGAAATCGTCGAGCCGCGTCGCGAGACTAGCGTGCGGAGCCGATATCTACACCTGTTTCCCAGACCTAACTGGCTCCTGCACGTCTGGACCAGCAGGATGCTCAAAAAGGCTGTCCAGCAAGGCCGCAGCGAGTGAAGGCCCGAGGCGTACCCTCGGGGTACGTTGAGGGTCTGAACGATGCGAGAACGCCGCTGGCGGACTTTTTCAGGATCCTGCTAAAACACACATCCTTTTGCCCGTTCTGTCTGTAGGATGCTATAGTCGTCGCGAACAAGAGATCATGCCGGCTTTCTCTCATTACTAGCACTCGTTATGGATAAACCCTCACAACAGGCCACCTCGATGATCGATCCAAACTTGCTGGCCCGCGTGGTCAAAGGTGATCAACAGGCGTTCAGCCAGCTCTATGACCATTCGAGCACGCTCTTGTTCACGCTGGCAGTCAGGATCTTGGGAAATCACGAGGAAGCATCGGATCTCCTGCAGGATGTCTATTTGGAAGTCTGGCGGAAGGTCTCCCGCTATGACGTCGGGCGTGGAACCCCAATCGCATGGTTGATCACCCTCACCAAGAGTCGGGCCATCGACCGGCTACGGGCCAGGGCCGCACGAGGCTATCGGGCCACGAACTCGCTGGAGGCCGGAACCGCTTCGCTGGTGGCCGACCCTGGTCCGAACTCGCTTGAGACGCAGGCCGATCAAGAACTGCGTATTGCGGTCGGGGCCGCTATGGTTGGATTACCCCAGGCGCAGCAACAAGCGATTGAACTCGCATACTACGAAGGACTCTCCCATGCCGAGATCGCCGAGCGGCTGAACCAGCCGCTCGGGACCGTTAAGACACGGATCAAACTTGGGATGTCCAAACTCCGAGAGGGCCTCCAACAGTGGTGGAACCATGGTGAGCTCGAATGACGCATGAAGAGCTCGAAGAATCTGTTCCCTTGTATGCGGCAGGCGCGCTGGATCGGATCGAACGACAGGCGCTGGAAGCCCACTTACTCTCCGGCTGCGCCTCCTGTCACAGTGCATTGAAGGACTATCAATCCGTTGCCGCTCTCCTCCCGCTCAGCCTCAGTCCGATGAGGCCTCCACGCTCCCTCAAAGCCACCATTATGGCCGGACGAAACCTCGCACCGATTCCAGCTGA
>VBOM01000280.1 GCA_005877535.1 Nitrospirota bacterium
TTCCTGCCAACCCGATCGAAACGGCCGAGGGTTTCATGGCAGGATCCGGCGCCTCGACGACCGTGGCGGAAGGAGGATTCGAAGCACGGATGGCTGACGCTTCGACCGTCCAACCTTCCCCAAATACGAGAACCGTTCCAGTGAGACTACTCCCCAGCATCGCGGCAGTACCCACCTGCTCTGACATCACTCGCTCCAACCGATCATCGCTGGTCCAGCGAAACAGTGCCCAGTAGAGTTCCCCACGCCGACTGTTGAGAATGGGACAGAGTAACGTCGAAGTCCCTCTGAGATTCCAGGCCAGACCCTCCAGTGTCGGCACCACCGCCAAGGGAAGCTGACTGATTGTCCGGAACCCGAGAAGCGTTGCCAAGCCGACACGAAGTCCCGTGAAAGACCCGGGACCTATCGACACGACGAGACCATCCAACTGCTTGAGTGTCAGACCTGTCTCGCTAAACAACCGATCGATCGTCGGCAGCAATAGTTTGGCATGCGACCCGGCAGCCTCCTGGTCGTGACAGGCAAGGACACGCGACTCATCAAGGATCGCTACACTCTGCCACGAGGTTGCAGTTTCAACGGCGAGGACTTTCATCGACCTACACGTGTCCTAGTTCGGATGCATTGATCGGCTGATTCGGAATGATCTCGTGGAACGTCACCAGGACACTGCCCTGGCCTTTCCCGTCTTCCAAGGAGATCTTGAAGGGCCGCAGCAAGCGCGCATCGCCAACTGCAAAGCCACCATTGGCGTCCCCGATCGGACGAAAATCTTCGTACTGAATCGTGGCCTCCACGACGCCGGCATTCGAGAGCCGATCCTCTTTGACGACGAGCAATGTCCGCCGCTCGAACCAGAGTCGCCGCTGAATCGCCTGTACACCGTCCTGGGACGGACCCGATACATCGAGCCGATATCGTTCACCATCCTCCACGAGTTTCACGGTTTCATTCATCGCGACCGCACTGGTACCGAGTACGCCACCCATCGCCCATACGCTCAATTGAAATGGCCGGGCCAACTTCCCCATCTCACTCATGTCGGACGGACTGCCAGAGAGCACACGCCCCATCGTCGGTAAACGTAATGTGAACTGATCCTTGACCTGAACGAACTCGAAAAGCTCACTCCCAATGGCTGTAAAACCTCTCATCCGCATCGCATTGGGCCGTTGATAATAGACCGCGCCTTCGACACGCGTCGCGATGGGGATAATCCCACCGCGCACCTTCGCGCTGAAGAGACCCTTCATTGTCTGGATCGCCGCCTCCCGCTGACCCAGCAATGCCGTCAACTCCTCCACCGTCGCCCGCTTGAGCCGGACTTCCTCGCGCGGTGCAAACAGTGCACAACCCGCCAGGATCGCGAATGTGAAATTCAAAATGATAAATGCAAAATGACAGCGACCCACCATTTTGAATTTTGCACTTTTCATTTTGCACTCATGCCAGAACCACATCCAATGCTTCCCCTACCTCTCGAATCCCGATCAATTCGATCCCGTCGACGGGCTCCAGCTTGGCCAAGTTCCGTTCCGGCAACAGACAGCGTTTGAATCCCATCTTTGCCGCTTCACGAATCCTCATCTCCGCCTGGCTGATTGCACGCACTTCACCGCCGAGGCCCACTTCACCCAACACCAATAGTCCCGGTTCAATCGGCACTTCGCGCAAACTCGATGTGACCGATGCCACAATTCCCAAATCGATGGCCGGCTCGTCGATATGCATCCCGCCGACGACGTTCACGTAGACGTCTTGTCCGGACAGATGCATACCCAACCGCTTCTCCATCACCGCGAGCAACAGCGAAACCCGATTCTGCTCCACGCCATTCGCCATTCGTTTCGGCATCGCATAACTCGTGGAAGACACCAATGCTTGTAGTTCGACTAGAATCGGCCGCGATCCTTCGAGACTGGATACTACCACCGATCCCGTCGTGCGCTGGGACCGTTCCGCCAGGAATAACTCGGAGGGGTTGCTCACTTCCTCCAACCCAGAATCTTTCATTTCGAACACGCCGATCTCGTTGGTCGAACCAAAGCGATTCTTCACCGCGCGGAGAATACGAAAGCTGTGGCCCTTGTCTCCTTCAAAATAGAGCACCGTGTCGACGATATGTTCCAACAGTCGCGGTCCGGCGATCGCCCCATCTTTGGTGACATGCCCAATGATGAAAACCGGCACGCTGCTGCGCTTTGCGTACCACATCAATTGGCCTGCCACTTCCTGCACCTGGCTGATGCTGCCAGGCGCAGACGTAATCTGTTCCGTGTACACCGTTTGGATCGAGTCGACAACCATTGCGGCAGGCTGGATCTCCTGAGCCGCTTTAAGAATTTGTTCGAGGGAGGTTTCCGCCAGGATTAAGAGATTCGGATGCTCGATGCCGAGCCGCTGCCCCCGCATCTTGATCTGCCTTGGAGATTCCTCTCCTGAGACATACAGCACCGGTTCTTCCTTGGAAGACAGTCGCGGGAGTGCCTGGAGTAACAAGGTGGTCTTCCCAATCCCCGGATCGCCACCGATCAAGATCACCGAGCCGGGAATAACTCCGCCACCCAGCACCCGGTCGAATTCGCCGATCTGCGTCAGCCGCCGGTCCTCACCGACCACTTCGATGTCGGCAATCGGCGTGGCCTTCGCCTGCGCCGTCTTCATCAAAGCAGGCCGTCCCTTGCCGGTCGCCGCCTGCCGTTCCTCTTTCATGGTGTTCCAGCCGCTGCAGTCCGGGCAACGACCAAGCCATCGTGGCGACTGATGGCCGCAAGCTTGGCAGGAAAAACTAGTCTTCGCCCGCATTCAG
>VBOM01000281.1 GCA_005877535.1 Nitrospirota bacterium
CATTACGATCGTGATGGGACACGGCAGGGGATCTCTGAGCAAAGGATCAGGCTGGCGACCCCCAAACTTCCCCTTGGACACGGATCCTGGGAAACGGCCGAATTCTATGCAGGATGGATGGTCAATAAGGAAAAACAGGCTGTCCAGAAAATAAGTGGGCAGTACAGTGGTAATTTGATGTTGCTCCTCAGACCACCTCTGTTGCTTCACGATGATCCCTGGCTGATAACGCCGCTCGAGCGATCTCTCGAAGCCTGAAAAACCTCATGATTGCTCCTCTGACTCGTCAGGTGAATAGCAGCCCAGCGCCGAATGCCCCCGGCAGCGATTGTCATACGGCTCAATGAAAACCGCAAGGTTCGCGCGCAGATGATCGAGATCCCGATCGGTGTTGGCATAGATCTTCCCCCACTCGATTCGTCTAGCCTTCGCGCTTGTTCGATCGAATCCCCTTAGATCAACTACCTCTATTCCCAGAGCTGAGTATATATCAATGGACTCCGTCAACCAGTTGAATCTGTTCGAATGGGACACTAGTGAGAAACTATGATATGAAATCCGCAGGAAAATAGGAAAGGCCGGAGAGAAGGGGCTGTGCTATTGCTTCTTTACCTCGCCGATATGTTCTGGCTTTATTCTGGTGCGGAGGAATTTTGAAAGGGACGGGATGTTGAGTTTTACGGATCACTGGACAGGCTATGTGGCATTAGCCGTGTTTCTGGCGGCGTACGTGTTGGTTATTGTCGAAGAAAATATTCATCTGCGCAAATCAAAACCTGTCATGGTGGCGGCCGGCGCGATATGGATACTGACGGCAATCGCGTACGCCTCTCAACACCAATCCCACGCCGTCACTGAAATCCTGCGCCATAACCTACTGGAATATGCCGAACTGCTGCTGTTTCTGCTCTCCGCCATGACGTTTATCAATACGATGAGTGAACGCAATATCTTTGAGGCATTGCGGACGCGCCTGATGTCATTGGGATTGTCTCTCCGTGCGGTGTTCTGGCTGACTGGCCTTTTGGCCTTCTTCATATCGCCTATCGCGGATAATCTGACAACGGCGCTGGTAATGGGAGCTGTGGTCATCGCGATGGGAGCAGGCAACAGACGGTTCATCGCCGCGGCCTGTATCAATGTGGTGGTAGCGGCCAATGCAGGCGGTACGTTTAGCCCCTTTGGAGACATCACAACCCTCATGGTTTGGCAAAAAGGCGTAGTTCATTTCGGCGATTTTTTCGCGCTGTTCGTTCCCTCGCTCATCAACTGGCTTGTTCCGGGAGCACTGATTTCCATGACTGTTTCACGCGAGAAGCCGTCAGCCACGATGCAAACCGTGCAGGTCAAGTATGGCGGCTATGTCGTGGTGATCCTGTTTCTCATCACCATAGCTGGAACGGTTCTCATGCATCATTTTCTTGCGATGCCCCCCTTTCTCGGCATGATGACTGGACTGGGTGTCCTTAAAATCTATGGGTATCTCATCCGGCGGAAGGAGCTGGACGAGTGGGCGGAAATTTCCGCGCTTGATAACGAGAATGCCATAAGCCACGCCACATCTCTCAAGCCTGCAGTAAAGCCGTTCGACGTGTTTATCAGTATGAAGCGTGTGGAATGGGATACGCTGATGTTCTTTTACGGCATTATGCTCTGCGTCGGCGGGCTCGGTGCATTGGGGTATCTGGCCACGCTCTCTGATGTTCTCTATGGGGGTTTGGGCGCAACAACAGCGAATATTCTTGTCGGGCTTCTTTCATCGGTGATAGACAACATCCCTGTCATGTTTGCGGTGTTGAACATGAACCCGGAGATGAGCCTCGGCCAGTGGCTCCTGGTGACACTGACAGCCGGTGTCGGCGGGTCACTGCTGTCCATCGGCTCGGCCGCGGGCGTGGCCCTCATGGGGCAGGCACGGGGCGTTTATACGTTCTTTGCCCATCTGAAATGGACATGGGCGATTGCCTTGGGTTATGCCGCGAGTATCGCCGTTCATAGAGTGATGAATGGAGCCCTCTTTAGTCCATAGGGTTTGGAAAATGAGTGACGCGCTGCACCTCGACCTGCCGTCTGAAGGCATGCCAAAATCGTTGTGAAGAACTAGTCGCTATCCTTTGGACTTAGTTGAAGATCAATGGGGGCTGTCGGGGGGGTCAAAAAGAACTGGTTTTGAGTCCCCGAACAAGTATTCTTACGAGACCTTGGCATTTAGGTTCCCTAGAGCATCGCTCGCAGTTTACGGGCTGTTTTCACGACCGTGCGAGTCTTCCCCAGGGACATTATTTCGGATCGAGAATCGTAATAGGGCTGGTCGTCTGTGCGAGCAGACGGAGCGGCAGGTCCGTATTCAGCACTTGTATGATCGCCGTCAGACGCACCTCGTCCCCATTTTTCGGAAGCGGACTAGGTGAGGGCCCACAACTGCCGATCACTTCGACCGGAAGGATGCCCGTTCCATCATCAAGGCTGAAGGTCGCCTGCCCATAGGTAAACAGACAGTTCCCGTACCCTCGGCGTGACGGGCTCGGCATCGCCTGCAGGTCGTTGACGACGCCTTGCAGCGTCACCTGGCGACGCTGCATTGAAGAACCTTCAGCAACAATCTTTTGAATCGACACCTGCTCGGGAGCGCCCGCGTATGAGAGAGTCCAACACGTCAAGATAATCGCCGTTCCTAT
>VBOM01000282.1 GCA_005877535.1 Nitrospirota bacterium
CACCGCGGGTGCCTGATCGCCAACACAGTTATGGAGCTGTCGCCGCACGAGAAGGAGATCGCAGGCACGCTTCGCCAGGCCCTCAAGATGGCTGAAGACACGTTCTTCAAGGTCTTGGCCCGCGCGAAACAGCAGGGTGAATTGAGGGATGATAAAGATCCGCGCGCGCTAGCGCGCTTTCTCACGACGATGATGCAAGGAACCATTGTGATGATCAAAGCCGGAATGCCGGCTGACGTGGTGAAACAGACAGCGGAGACCGCGCTCTCGATCTTGGACTGAACTGATCTCTTTTTTTGACCTATTATGGAACACTCGTTCCACATGTGGAGTTACAGAGGCCATCCAGGGGAGGAGGTGCCGTATGATATGTCAACGTTGTGATGGGCTGATGGTGCGAGAGTGGTATGACGATCTTGAATTGGGCTCTGCGGAACATGAGATCTCCGCCTGGCGCTGTCTCAACTGCGGCTCGATCGTCGATCCGGTGATCGCGGCTCATCATCAAACCACTCACAAGACCGAGCCAGATCAGTTGTGGAGACAACGGTTGAGGGAACTTGTGACAGCTGCATAAGAGACTCATCACCATTCACTGCGTCGGGGAGATATGAAGCGAGGCAAGCTCAACACAATTCTTTTAAGGAGGGTGCACCAATGAGACTCGACAATAAAGTTGCCATTGTCACGGGCGGAGGGACTGGCATCGGGGAAGCGATTGCGAAAGTCTTCGCGCGGGAAGGCGCAAAGGTCGCGATCACGGGTCGGCGGAAGGAGGAATTGGAGCGGGTCGTCAAAGACATTGAGCGACATGGCGGCCGTGCACTGGCGCTTCTGGGAAGCGTGACAAATGAACCGGATGTACGGGAAGCGGTCGCCACGACCGTTAAGACATTCGGCCGGCTCGACGTGCTTGTGAACAACGCCGGCAACCTGTTCCACGCCGGGCCCCTGCATGAAACCAGCGACCAGATTTGGGACGATACGCTCGACTTGTTCTTGAAAGGGACATTCCGTTTCATTCGGGCGGCGATCCCACTGATGTTGAAGCAGGGCGGGGGCTCGATTCTGAACGTGTCAACGGTCGCGGGGATGAAAGCCATCCCCTTCTTTCAGGCCCATGCGTACCAGGCGGCGAAAGCGGGCGTGAATATGCTGACAAAATCAGTAGCCGTCGAGTATGCGAAGCAGGGCATCCGTTGCAACTCCATCTGTCCGGCAGGCGTACTGACCTCACCGGTCCGGGAGATGCTGAAGGACCCGAAGGCTAAAGCGTTATTCGAAGGCATCCATCCGATGGGTCGCTTGGGGCAGCCGGAGGAAGTAGCAGAAGCTGCGATCTATTTTGCATCCGATGAGTCACGCTGGACAACCGGCAGCATTCTGCCTGTCGACGGGGGAGTGATGGCAGGATGAGTGCGCCGGAGACCCGCCAGGATGATCTCAACGTATATCGTCAAGATCGGAACAGATTTGCACCATCACTACAGAAGGAGAAGGCATCATGACGACAATGGAAATCAGCAAGGAACTGGTCGCCTTGTGCAAGCAGGGCAAGAATCAAGAAGCGATAGATCGATTCTACTCACCGAATATCGAGAGCGTCGAACCCGTTGCTATGCCCGGCATGGAGCAGACCCAAAGAGGGATCGCGAAGATCAAAGGCAAGAATCAATGGTGGATGGATAACCACGAAGTCCATGGGGTCATAGCTGAAGGCCCGTTTCCTCATGGCGACCGCTTCATCGTGCGATTCAAGTATGACGTCACACCTAAACACATGGGGAAACGCATGACCATGGACGAAACAGGTCTCTACACGGTTCAGAATGGAAAGATCGTCAAGGAGGAATTCTTCTACTCGATGTCAGGGCCGGAGGCTGGACCACATTGACCTGGGTTGGAGAAAGTGCTTGACTATCTCTCTTACCATTTCACCTCAGGAGATTTACTATGAAATGGTTTATTACCCGCTCCCTCATCTTACTCGCCATCATGATGCCACTCCAGGCTGCCCAGGCCGATAACCAGACAGCTCCCGACTTCGGCCCCCTGGCCTCGCTCATTGGCGAATGGCAAGGCAAGGACCCGGAGGGGAAACCGATGACCGCGTCATATCAGTGGACCGGCGCAGGCACGAGTTTGGTGGAAACGATGACGAAGGCTCAGAAGCCGATGATGATGACGATATACCATGCCGACAAGGGAAGCCTTATGTTGACTCATTACTGTAAGCTTGGCAACCAGCCTCGTATGCGCGCTGACATGCCCGAAGGCGCCGCCAAGACGCTGTCTTTCAACTTCGTCGACGTTACGAATCTCGCCAACCCGACGGACGCGCACATGCACAAAGTATCTTTTACCTTTCAGGATCAGGATCATTTCACCCAGGAATGGATGCTCAGCAAGGATGGGAAAGAACTGCCGCATCGATTTGAATTTGCCCGCGTGAAGTAGAGACCTTGTCATTCACCCACATCATAAAGGAGGGAAAGATCATGGCGACTAAACAGTATAAGCAACTGGGATGTCTGGATGTTGATCCCAAGGCTGGCTGCGCATTCCAGGTGCGAGCCGAAACGGAAGCAGAGACGTTGCAACAAGTGGCCCTCCACGCGAAGCAGTGCCATAAGTTGGAAGCACTGCCTCCGGACATGGCTGCCAAAGTAAAGGCGGCGATCAAGACCGTGACTGTCACGGTCTAAGAGGCTGGGGAAAACTCAGTTTGTGCTCAGGACCCACTGTGATCTTACGAGCGGTGATGGGCAGGAACGGCGCGCAGGATGCTCAACAAGGCCGTCCAGCGCGGCCGCAGCAACGCGAGAACAAAGCTGGCGAACTTTTTCAGCATCCCGCAGGAGACATCTTGACGCGGGGAGACCACCCCCCTTGCTCATCGCACAGGAGACGTGTCTCCCTGACCGTCGAAACGAAGTGAGGTCGCCATGGCGAGCCTGATCCACCAGAAAGTGACGTCCAGTGCATCGCCGCGAGAACTGTTTAATATCTATCTCGACTCGAAAAAGCACGGCGCGGCGATCTGTCGGTCAGCAGGAAAGCCGGCAGCCGATTCTCGGCATTCGGCGGGATGTTGCGGGGGCGAACGTTGATGAGCGTGCCCGATCAGTTGATTGTGCAATCATGGCAGGCCAGTAGTTGGAAGAAGAACGATACCGATTCGGTGCTTGATCTTCAGTTCGACCGCGTCAAGAACAGCGGGCGCACACGCTCGTGCAGGTCAATGCTCCTGCGCATGCTCACCGTAATATCAATGGAGGGTGGCCCAAGCATTCCTGGAAACC
>VBOM01000283.1 GCA_005877535.1 Nitrospirota bacterium
CATTATTCTGGCCGGGCTCGTCACAGGCTACACGCTCTCAGTCTGGCCTGATCTACTCGTCGGACTCGGGATCGCCATACTCAATGCGGGCGCAGCAGGGGAGGTGTACAGGGCAGCCGGAAAGGAAACCGACGCGACAATATGACACGGATCCACTACCTATCAGTTGATGCAATTTGTTTCGTGACGTGAATCAGATAGTCTTGAGCTTTTTTACCTGCTTTACATTCTTTCCAAAAGACGCGGTTTCTCAAAGTCAGATTACGGGCGTTCACCTCAGTGTCTTTTCCAGATGCTTTTCCATCTCGCGCACAAGCTTGCTCGGTTTGATCCTCAAGGCATCAGCGATTTTCGCAATGTTTAGAAGGCTAATATTTCTCTCTCCCCGCTCGACATCCCCCACATGCGTTCTATGCAGCTCTGCTCGTTCTGCCAGCTGCTCTTGAGACACTCCTAGCGAGGCCCTGAATCTCTTCAGAGCCTTCCCGAAGGCCGCCTGCACCCGTTCTTGTTTCACAAGGCGCTAGGCTATGAAGAAGATGACTATACGTCTACAGACGATAAGTGGCATGAATTCATTTGACACGGAAAGGCAGTTTGGTAGGTTGATGACTATATGTCTCGGTCTTTCTTTCTGGGAAAGGAACCGACAAGCGAGGAGGACGCCATGTTCTGTATATCTTGTGGCCATAAGGTGCTTGAGTCTGCTCGGTTTTGTCCGTCATGTGGTTTGGCCATTTCAACGCTAGCAGGCTCCGCAGCGGTCCAAGTCGGGCACAAGAACGCGTCCGGGAATGAGGTACGTTCAATCCCTCTGCCTTCTGGCTTGAAACCGACTACGAATTGTGAATTTAGACAGAAGCTTCTTGATTCCTATCTTAGTATTGCATCCTCTCAAGAACTGTCAGAGTGGTTGGAGGACATTGGCCAAGACTCCAAGGGGACGGCGGAAGCGAAAATAGCCAAGATTCGGCGGCACACGAAATTCCTCTCCATGCCTCCAGGGGAGTTCCCGCTTCAAGCGATGAACAACCTCCACTGGCTCTCTTCTGGGGATGGGCTGTTCCTTATTGCCAAGAGTCTGGGCTTGAAATGCGAGGGGACAAAGGATGTGCTCTTGAGACGAATTTATCGACAAGTAGGATACGAAGAAGGCTGTGGCTCATGGGAAAGCCCTGAAGATTGATTTCCATATAGGTCATCCACAAGGGACCGCAGTGGGCATCGAGTTCAAGATGCCCGCGAGCCAAGGAGATCTCCACCGAGCATCCGGCCAGTTGGATGACTACCTCACACGTTATGGGCGAAACTTGATTGTGGTGTTGTTCACTAATTTTATGAGCCAGACGGAGATCGCCATGTTTCTTGAAACACTGAAAACCAAAGGGATTGAAACCGTGATCAAAAGCAAAGCCATTTCACGGAGTTGATTCCCTTAAATTCAGTGTTGTGCCCCGCTTAATTTGCGGATAGGGAATGCGTCAGGAAATATGCCGGAAACACAGTGAAATCTGTCCAAATGATCGGGGTGAGAGACGGTCGTGGACCTTGTAACAAAATAGCAGGCGAGCGCTGCCAGATATCCTTGTGGAAGTGGAGCCTCAGAAGCGACCGAATTCTTTACAAAAAGGATGGTCACAATCGAGAAACGATCTGTCTACAAATTAAATGGGGCAGTGCAGAAGAAACTAGTTTACGCGGGGTAGAAGTGAAGTTGCGGACGGAGCGAGGAGACGCGGTTTAGGAAGGGAAGAAAGATATTTTTGAAAAGACTCGGTGTTTCAACTGGTTTCCCCGTTTCTCTCTTTGTATCGGGCTCTTAGGTTGTTTTTACTGTCTCCATTGATTCTGATGAGTCTTGGGATTTAGGGATTTTTTAGCACAAATTTATATATGGACCCAGCCTCCGGTGCAACGGCGGGTATCACGCAATGAACCACAATGCAGGGCTGCGTTTATATATCCGGCCTCTCGATGGACAACACATGTGTCCGGGCCTTGATGAAATACGCGCGCGTTCTCCTCATTAGCACAACGGCCTCGTCCGGGCCGACAATTTGTCCAGGGTTTGAACGCGCCGGGTGTCCCTGTGTGTCATCACGGATGCTCCGCGCTGCACTCCTTGGTGTGAATCCTTGTATGATGCGGCTCGTGTCTGCGCTCGACGATCGATCCGATCCTTCCTGCACCTAGACGGATTGTCGATATACCTCATCATGGGCCAACAAGGCCCAGATCACTCGGGCATTTTTGTTGGCTAAGGCCACCGCGGCAACATTGGTGCCTTTGCGGCATTTGAGGGCCCACATCCACCGCGCCCGCGCATCGGTTTTGTGCGCCGCGCGCTGCACCACCGCCCGCGCGCCATGAATCAAGAGGGTGCGCACATAGCGATTGCCTCGTTTCGAGAGCCCCCCTAAGCGCGCATGGCCCCCACTGGAGAATTGTCGGGGCACGAGCCCCAGCCAAGCCGCCAGGTGCCGCCCGTTCTGAAACACGTGAGGCCGGCTAATCGCAGCCAGCAGGGCTGTCGCCGTCAACGGACCGATCCCCGGCACCGCAGCGAGTTTCCGACAGACCGGATGCGTGTTGAACAGGCGATCCAGCCGCTGATTCACCTTCGTAATGCGCTGCTCCAACTCCACCAGTTGTTCATACAACTCGGAGAAGGTCTCTCGGGCAAACGCGGTCAATCCCGACTCCGCATCATCCAGAAACCGGACTAAAGCGGGCCGGACCTTCTCCGGGGATTGCGCAATCACCAACCCATACTCGGCCAACAGGCCGCGAATCTGATTGATGAATGCGGTGCGGGTTTTGATCAAGAGTGTCCGGGAGCGGTGGACGGCTTGAAGATCAGCCTGGTCCACAGTCTTGATCGCCACAAAGCGCATGGTCGGCCGACTGACCGCTTCGCAGATCGCTTCCGCATCGCGACAATCATTCTTGTTGGTCTTGACGTAGGGCTTGACGTA
Organism: Nitrospirota bacterium; assembly: GCA_005877535.1. GTDB lineage: Bacteria > Nitrospirota > Nitrospiria > Nitrospirales > Nitrospiraceae > Palsa-1315. The sequence goes on from VBOM01000283.1 coordinate 2,976, forward strand.
CTGGGGGCTCATCAGCTTGACGGTATGCCCGAGCTGTTCAAACGCCCGACCCCAGTGATGCGCACTCGCGCAGGCTTCCATCCCGATCACACAAGGCGGCAGGCTCGCCACCGCCGCCACCAACTGACTGCGTTTCACACGCCGGCTGAGCACCGCATGCCCTCGCGCATCCACCCCGTGCAACTGGAACACCTGCTTCGCCAAATCGATCCCCAGTGTCGTGACGTGCATAGCTCCCTCCTTTCTTCCTGACAATGAGTGTGCGTGGCGCGCTCAACAACACTCATCTTGCCTCGGGTGAGGCTCCTGTGGGAAGAAGGCTGGGTCCATTTCATTAGCACAGCAAAGTGGGGTGAACCCCTTCGTTGAGCAGGGGGGAAGGGCATATCCCCCCCTGACAGGGTTCCGATGCTGTCGATGAGAACAGGCTCACGAACCATGGTGAGGAATTAACGCACCATATATCGATGTCATGGGAATTTCTGATGAGTGAGACTTCAACGTTCAGGCTAGTCAGTGTGAGTGCCACGGTAGGGTTTAGCTGGATCAGTTTATCTGAGAATATGGGGTCAAAAGTGTAGGAGGCGCACTGTTGACGGCTGGGTTGGAGGGGAATAAACTGAGTTGATGCGAGTACATTCTCATCGCTCCCCTTCGGGTCTAGCCGGCATACTCTTCGTGCTCTTTATCGCGTTGAGCTTCAATGCCTATGCCTGCCTCCTGCCGGTGAATGGTGTCACGCTCGCAGCGATTGAAAACCGCTGTTCGACTCCAGATGTACGACCTGTCTATGAGTTCTGCGATGCGTTTAAGACGTTCGACGTGCAGTCTGCCGATACGCGCCACCTCAACCGTGACTCTCAGACGATCGGTTCTCAAGCCACCGCCTCGTTGGCGCTTCTTGTCATTCACCCTTCACCCAGCAACCGCTGGTCCGATCATCCCACAGTCGGTCCGCCCCAGGATCTCCTGCTCAAGATTTCCGTGCTTCGCATCTGATCTTCCGCGCCCATACCTTGTAATCGCTCCTGTACCATTACGTGTGGGAACTCTAGGAGGTCATTTCTATGAGACGGAATAGACAACGTCAGTGCTAGTGATGTTCTTCAGCAGCGGACTGTCGCGGGCACAGGATACCGACTCTGTGCTGCGCATCACGAAGGAGGAATTCACATGGAATCTCTATGGAGCTATCTGCCTACCATCGCAGTACTTG
>VBOM01000284.1 GCA_005877535.1 Nitrospirota bacterium
AGACCGGCGAGGAAGGCTGTCATGCTCATCCCTGTGGATCGTGTTCCTTCTGCCATGGCTCTGTCCTCCTAATGATCTGGTCCCTCTGAACTTCGGGAAATGTCATTGGCTGTGCGGAACTCATCACTTTGATTGACTCTCTCGTTCTGAACAGCAACGTCGAATGAGCTTTTCAGATCCCCCCAGCCCACAGCCATGTTGCCGTGATAATTTGCAAGACTCAGACCTCTCCACCAGCCACCGGATCGAGAATTCCGTATCGAACAAGTCTCAATGTTTACAATGAATATAGAGATTTGTGTTCATCCTCGCGGGACAGGCAGTCGGCTCTGGATATCGACGCACAAGCGAACTTGTTGGATACAACCCAGTGATGGGATGAACACAAGTTATTGTTGGACAAGGAGAATGTGTGTGGCAGGAACATCTTGTCCGTCGAGGACAAGATGTCTCGATGAAAACATCACCCTGAATAATTAAATGAAGAAGGCATCGCGTTCGATTATTTCGTGACGACAATCTCGACTCGGCCTTCCCGCCGCAGAATGTTGATGCCGACGTCCTTCGCATGACGTTCAAGGGAGAGGTCAACTGCGGCGTCTCCAATCCTGAGATTCTTCATCTCAATGTGCTCCAGGAACGGCGGCAAGACCGGTTGTGAGAACGACAGGCGGGCCCGTGTGGCCTCAATTCGCAAGCCGAGGCAGGATTGGAGGAGCAGGAACACAGCGACTGAGGACCAGGTCTGAGGACTACAGGCTACCGGGTACAGAGTCGGGCCTTCGCCGGCTCGGCGCGAGAAGCCGCACAAAAGTTCAGGCAACCGGTGCAGTTCGAGAAACAGGCTGGCGTCGAAGAGACCGTTTAAAATCTTCAATGCGCCTTGTTTGAAACCGTAGGAGGCCATACCGGCTGCAATAAGGGCATTGTCGTGCGGCCAGACCGATCCATTGTGGTAAGCCATCGGATTGAAGCGGGCCTCAGTGGCTGCCACGGTTCGGACGCCCCATCCGTTAAAAAACCCCTCGCCCACTAAGGTCTTGGCCGTTCTCATGCCGTGCTTTTGGTCGGCAATACCGGTCCAGAGACAGTGGCCGGCATTCGATGTCCTGACCCGACAGAGCTGCTTGACCCCGTCCAAGGCTAAGGCATAGGACGAGAGGTCGTTGCACCAAAAGCTTCGCTCGAACTGAGTGCGTAGCTTATCCGCCTCCTTGAGAAGACGCCTGGCCTGCTTCGTATGACCTAGCACCAGTGCTAATCGAGCCGCGCGCCGCTTGGCGGCAAACACATATCCTTGCACTTCACAGAGCGCAATGGGCCCGTCCGCCGAGCTGCCATCTGCATGAAACACGGCATCCTGCGAATCTTTCCACCCTTGATGGACGAGCCCCCCTTTCGACCGGCGGCTGTATTCCACGAAGCCATCGCCATCGAGATCTCCCGCACTATCAATCCACTGCAACGCAAGCTCGATATTCGGCCAGATCTGTGTAATGAAGGCCTGATCGCCCGTCCGTTCGTAATAGCTTCCCGCTAACATAATGAACAATGGTGTCGCGTCGATGCTGCCGTAGTAGCGGCCGAACGGAATCTCGTTGAGTGCCGCCATCTCTCCCTTGCGTGTCTCATGCAAAATTTTGCCAATCTCTGCATCCTGGTCTGGAAGAACCTCCCTCGCCTGGGTAGCCGCCAGATAGGCCAATACACCACGGGCGATATTTGGATTGACCCACAGAAATTCGAGTGCTGTGATGATGCCGTCGCGTCCGAACGGGGTGCTGAACCATGGGACACCGGCGTAAGGGTACAGGCCGTCTGGTGTGTCTGAGACCATCGTGTGGAGGTCCGCAAGCGAGCGGTTCAGCCAGACGTTGAATTGTTCATTCGATGTCACGATGAGGCAATCGTCAGCCTTGGCGGAATGGAGCGCTCGTTCCACTTCGACGAGCGCATTCTCATACGAGCGATCACAACTAATTCGCCTGCCGACTTCACAGGAGATCGTCAGATCCCACTGGACGACTTCTCCAGCTGGCAAACGCGTGTCGAAGCGGATCTCACCGGGATGGACTCCGGTCGGGGCCGGCGCACAGCGGACGGTAACCCACCGGTCCACAGAGTCCAACCCCTCATACCCGAGCGAAATTCCATCCTTGGATATGACGGACTCCAAGCGTCGGCCTCGCCGCGTTCGTACCTTCCCACGCACTTCGAAAAGGTCCGCGAAATCCCCATCCACTGAGAAGGAAAGCCTGACCGGAACGGGAAGGAGGCTGTAGTTGTGTACTCGAAGACGCTCGAAGCAGCAGCCTTGCCACAGGAACCGAGACCGAGACAGGTGCAGCCCTCCGCGCGCGACCTCTACCTGTCCCTCATAGGTCATGTCTGGATTCGTGAGATCGACGTTGAGCAAGACGTTGTCTTCCTTGACCGTCGAGCTGAGCAGCAACGGCCGCTCCCCATTGATGGTCAGCTCGAATCGGGACAGAAAACGAGTCCCTTCGTGGTAGAGGCCTTGCGAACCCATTCGAAGAGAATGGATGTCGCCGTATCGATCGAACAAGCCGAACGTCTCACCCTGCTTCAGAACCTCGATGTGGTCATCGGTCAGCGAGGAGGAGGCAACAATGTTGTATTCATCATTCTGCCGATCGACATTTTCCATGAGTCTCTCTCATCGGTTTCTGATTGACCAGCTCAACCAGCCTCCGAGGGAGGCAGTGAGAAGAAAGGTTGCGCCAATGCCTGTTACTCCGGTCGATTCACCAAACCGTTCTGTGACCCAGCCGAATATGCTGATCCCGCTGATAGCAGCCGTCATTGCACCGGTGCTATAGAGACTCATCACCCGTCCAACGAGGTTCCCGGGGGTAAGTTCCTGCACGATACCCCACGCGATCGGAGTGAAGGCCCCCATGCCCCCACCGATTACCACCATGAGCAGGCCAACCAGGAACAGGTCCTTGGTCCAGACGAGCAAGCCGATCCCCAACGCACTCGCCACGCTCGCCCCCGCGATGATCCTGGTGCGGTCGGATATGTTCCACTCTGTGAACCGCAACAGCACCATCGACATAAGCAACAACCCCACTCCCAGGGCGGACCAGAGGTAGCCTACCTCGACTGGTCCCAGGTCCAAGAGCTTTCTCGCAAAGACAGGAAACAACGTCGTCAGGGCGCTGGCACCGAATCCGTAGAACCCAGCGGTTAACCGAAAAAGACGATGCCTATCCCGCTCAATGCCGGACCGAAAATGATACCCAGGCTGGTCGTACTCTGGATGAGAGCATTCGCTGCCGTGAATCGCGCGCGCGGAACAATCAGAGGCACCGACGAGGTCAGCGCCGGATTGAAGATCGACACCGCCATCGCGTCGAGTAGGACAATGGCATACGCAAGATTGACCGTGAAGTTGTCGGTCTGGATGGCGCAGGGAATGATTCCGGTCAGCACAGCTCGCAACACGTTCGATCCGACGAGGAAGAATTTTTTCGGCAACCGGTCCACATAGACGCCGATAATGGGACCGAGCACGATGGGCGGTATCGTATGCAGGAGTCCGATGATGGTGGTTTTTACCGGCGAGCCAGTAATCGCATACACGAACCAGAGGAGAGCAAGGTTCGAGATACCGTCGCCAACTTGGGACACCAGTTGACTGAGCCAGATCAATCCAAAATCTCGCCCAAAAAGCAGGCGCCAGTGACTCATCCCATGCGCCTCTTTTTGTGTAGTTCCCTCGTGCCAGGCAGAATCTCGCTTGATCATCAGAGTCTGCCAAGACCTCATCCCTCACTATCGATCCTGACCTTGTCCGTCCTCACGGCTTTCACCCCCGGGACCAGCCTGGCCGCTTCTGCCGCTTCCAA
>VBOM01000285.1 GCA_005877535.1 Nitrospirota bacterium
GGACCGTTGTTAGCATGACCGAGTCCGGCACGAAACAAGCCACGGCTCTAAAGGCGCTTGATATCCTGTTCGGCGTGGCCGTGATGGGAACCGTCGGGACGCTCATCGGTCTCATTATGGGCGGCGGCATCATGCCGGTTGCGAGTGGGGCAGGACTGGTGTTCGGCGGAGTCATCGGGTTTATGGGTGGGCGACGTTTCCTGATGAGTATTTTGGTAGGAACTCTGTTGGGCGGGGCGCTTGCCTGGTTCATTGCCGGTCCGGAGAGAATATCCGTGGGCGCGGGGGCCGGTGCCGCCGTGGGTGGATTTCTCGGTGTGCAGATCTCGATGTTGTTGGATATACGCGCGGCAAAGAAGGCTGCATCTGAGTCAACCGATCCCTCCTTGTCACGCACAACTGGAGGAGTATGAGACGCGATGGAAAATAGGGGAGTACTCATCGGCTCGATTGTTTTTGTCTTTGGGGCGTTCGTTCTGATGATCAGCTTGCTGGGCTATGAGTCCTACAAGGCAAAGCAGATGAAAGCACTGGCCTCGTCGATCAAGACCGAGACTCGCCCCGCGCCGATGAGCGCACCCTCGCTGGATTATTCCATGTATAAAACGAAGATAAGTGATGAAGGCCGAGAAATGGTGCAGGTTCCCGAAGGACCGTTCATCATGGGCAGCAAAGACGGCGACCCGGATGAGGTGCCGGAGCGTCAAGTGTATCTAAAAGCGTTCTATCTCGACAAGAAAGAAGTGTCCCAAGAGGAATATGCCCGGTTCGCCAAAATGACCAAGCGGCCGCTGCCCAAGATCGAAGTGTTTGAAGACGATCAATCCAAGCTGTTGCAGCCAGAGTTTGCGGCGATGAGCGTGACATGGGACGAGGCGGTGGCCTATTGCAAGTGGGCGGGAAAGCGCCTTCCCACGGAAGCGGAATGGGAAAAAGCCGGCCGAGGTGAGGGAAAGCGGAAGTACGCGTGGGGCGACACCTTCATGAACGGCCGCGCCAATGCCAATGTGGATGGGAGCGAGGACGGGTATCGGTATCTTGCGCCTCCTGGATCGTTCGAGACCGGGCTAAGCCCCTACGGAATCTATGACATGACTGGGAACGTCGCGGAATGGGTCGCGGATTCGTACGACGAACACTACTACCAGAAAGCGCCTTACCGCGACCCGAAAGGGCCAGAAACCGGAGATCTGAAAGTCGTGCGCGGAGGTTCGTGGCGAGAGACCGAGCATAATACTCGGCTATCAAAGCGATTTGCAGCGAAACATTGGCGGACGGATATTACGATCGGGTTTCGCTGTGCGAGTGATATGGAGGTTGGCGACAGCCCCGTGGCGTCACAATAGACATGCTCGAAACCAAATTCAAGGTCTTGTTTCTTCTTGCCGTCCTTGCATTTGCTGCGATTCCCATCATGGGAATCCTCCGCGGCACCACGCTGACTCCATTTGAAAAGTCTCCTGCTGATTCCACTGATCCAACCCCATCAGGGTCGCCCGAACCCTCTCAGGTTTCTCGTGAAGAGCCAGTTCAGGAAGAAATGGTTTCGATTCCTGCAGGACCCTTCATCCGTGGGACCGATCAAGGCGGGCTCGATGAACAGCCGCAGCGCACATTGGTGCTGGATGCGTTTGCCATTGATCGGTACGAAGTGACCAACTTTCAATACCAGCAATTTGTCGATGCGACCGGACATCGTAAGTCGGGTCCTCCTTCCCGCTACGCCAAGAACATGAGCAAGATGCAAGGTATCAATCAGCCTGTGGTCTACGTGTCATGGGAGGATGCCGAAGCCTATTGCCATTGGAAAGGGAAGCGGCTTCCAACTGAGGCGGAGTGGGAGAAGGCCATGCGAGGACCGGATGGCCGTCTCTGGCCCTGGGGTAACGTGGAGCAGCCCAACGGAGCGAATTGGGCCAGGGTTCAGGATGGGCATGATGTCTCCGCATCTGTCGGTACGGTTCCGACCGATAAGAGCCCATACGGTGTTATGGATGGGGCAGGAAATGTGATGGAGTGGGTGGACGACTGGTATGCTGAACGCTACTTCGAGGAGGCCCCAGAACGGAACCCGCCGAGCCCAGATCACGGTGTATTTCGGGTGCTTCGTGGGGGGGGGTATGCGACCACGGGAGCCGATATTCGCATCACCAGCCGGAACAAGATGGTTCCCGACTTTCGCGATGAAACGATCGGGTTTCGCTGTGCGGAATCTGGTACGAAATCAGAGAGGAGTTGAAAGGGAAAACCATATGAAACTTATAAGAAATCAAAGTAGTAGAGAATGAGGAACACGGCCAAAAGTATATTGACAACCATGCCGGCCAAAACTATAATATCGAACACTTTTGATTTTTTTTTCATCGAGTTTCCCCTGGCTTTTCGTGTGCGGCAAGGGTTTTTGAATAACATACGGATTTCTGAGTGTCAAGAAATTCGCTGCTCTAATTCGGCACGTATATAGTTTCATCAGGAGAAGGAGACGCGATGGCCACGGCATCAGCGGATAGCGAGCTAAAGGTCAGGATCGGCAAGATGATTTTTTACGTTACCTGTGCGGTGGGCGTGTGGTTTTTTTATTGGTTCAACGGAATTCAGTGCCCCTGCTAAGCAGGGCCGTCGCAGCGCTGGGATTTCTTGCACGTCCGCAAGGTCTGAGGGAGGGAATACGATGGGTATGACAATCGTATACGTGGTGGTGTCTTTAATTATCTGTCTCGCGTATTTTACGGCAGTCGATCACTATCTGATGGAGTCGCAGGGGTTGGACTACTGGTACCTTTTCCGAAAGTAGATCTGGTCGTTGTTCTCCTCCGATCCAGGCTGGTGAGTATTAAAGTATGAAACTTTTTCGGAATGCATCAAGGAGGTATCTCATGGGTCGTGTAGCCAGGAAGAAGCTGTTCTCAATCATCGCCCTTTGCGCGATGATTAGCCTTCTCCTGCTCCCCATCGCCGTGTCGCTTCCGTCACTGGCTATTGGCGCGGATGCACCTGATGCGGTGAAGAAGGAGGGTGAGGCGAAGGTCGAGAAGGGACGAGACGTCTATTATAAGACGGAGGGTATCGTCGTCGGTGCACCTGCTCCGAAGACTGTCGATGGTCCTAAGGATTATCCGCGGTACAACTTCGAGAGCCGCGTGCTGCTCTGGTTTGCGAACCAACAACACCTCTATTACGGAAGTTTCGTGCTCGCGGTTCCAATTTTCTGCATGGTTATTGAGTTCATGGGGATGGTGACAAAGGATAAAGCGATGGCGAAGCGGTACGACCAGCTCGCCTATGACTTCATCAAGATCAGTCTGACGGCCTATTCGATCACAGCAATTCTGGGCGGGATCCTGATCTTCACCTTCCTGACTCTCTATCCTGCATTCTTCGGCTATCTCTCCAGTATCTTCCATGTCGCCAGCCGGCGTCGATGAGCAGGGCAGGTTCCTGGGGAACATCTGGCACGTCATTCATACCGCCCTCTGGAATCCGCTCAACGTGCATCGCATTTTGGGTAATATGGCGTTCGGAGGTGGTGTCGTGGCGGCCTACGCGGCGTACAAGTTTTTGGCCGCCAAGACAGATGAGGATCGTGCGCACTATGACTGGATGGGCTATATCGCCATGGCGCTCGGCGTGGCGTTCTTGATTCCCTTGCCGTTCGCCGGTTACTGGCTGATGCGCGAGGTCTACGCCTACCGCCAGCAGATGGGGATTACGCTCATGGGTGGTCTCCTGGCTTGGCTCTTCATTATTCAAGCCACCATGATCGGCATCCTCTTTTTGAGCACAAACTATTATCTCTGGCAGGCGCTTGGTCGAATGCGCGGTGCTGAAAAATATCAACGCTATATTAAGTATCTCGTATTTGTTCTCTGTATCGGCTTCCTAATATTCATCACCCCCCATACGATCGTCATGACTCCAGCGGAGCTCAAGGCTATGGGGGGTCAACAGCACCCGGTGCTGGGAAACTACGGGGTTATGTCGGCCAAGAACGGTGGAATCAACGTGATCATCACCACCACCATTCTGAGCTTTGTCTGGTACATGAGGGGCAATAAGGTCTCGACGGTATCCTGGTCGAAGTTCGGCAATATCTTCATGGGTATCTTCTTCGGATGCGCCTATGTGAACATCATCTGGCTGGCGATCTACGGATATTACATCCCGGCAAACGTGCGAGTAGGTCTGTCAGTGCCTCAGGTTGCCACGACGCTGTCCTGCCTCTTCTTCATGTTTGCGCTCAACGGCTTCATGATGAAGGGCGCTAAGCAGATGGGGGCAATTGAGTGGGGGAAGATCTCCGTTCGATCGCAATATGCGTTGATCATGCTCGCAACTGCCTTTACCTGGATGATGGGCTTAATGGGGTACATACGCTCTTCGGTCCGATTGTTCTGGCACGTGAATGAGATCATGCGTGATAACTCGCCTTGGGCCTATACGCATACGGTGGGTTTCGCAGCGAACATGATTTCGTTCAATGTGCTGTTCTTCTGGTTCAGCATCCTATTCGTCTTCTGGCTGGGAAGCCTCGGCGTCAAAAAGGCGCCTGTCGAGGCAAAGGCGGGGGTTCCGGGCGGCGCACCGCAGCCGGCTGAGGGCCACTAATCATCTTTAGTATCTTGGTTGGGGGAGTGGGGGCATGAAGCACGTGCCTCCCTCCTACCCAAACCTCTGGAGGTTACATCCGTGGGCGTTCTGATAAAGGAAGCTCTAGTCATAGGGTGGCCGCTACTCGCGCTTATCGCCGGGCTCTTCGTGTATTCACTGGTATCCATTAAGGATCCCGCCGCAAGGAAGCGCGCGACGTTCAAGCTCTTTATCGGCATGATTGCCGCCTGCATGCTGATGGTGGCAGTTGCTCACTATAAGGGGAGCTTCTATGAAGCGAACCGGATGCTGCCGGC
>VBOM01000286.1 GCA_005877535.1 Nitrospirota bacterium
GGTCTGCAAGGTGACGGTCCCGAACATGCCTGGCTTCAGCCTGAGTCCTGGATTCGGCAATTCCAACCGCACCCGCACGGTGCGGGCCTCGGCATTCAGCGTGGGGTAGACGTACGAGACCGTGCCCCGAAACGTTTCCCCTGGATAGGCGGCGAACGTGACGGAAGCCGGTTGGTTGAGTGTCACCGCTGCGACCTCAGACTCATAGATGTCGGCAGAGATCCAGACCGTGGAGAGATCCGCCACCTCATACAGTGTCGTGCCTGGTTCCACATATTTTCCAGGCACAGCCTCTCGCTTCAGGACAATCCCGGAGGACGGGGCATAGACCGTGAGCACCGGCTCCGCTGTACCTCGACGTTTCAGCGTGGCCATTTGCAGATCGGTCACGTCCCACAATCGAAGGCGTTCTCGCGCACTGGCCACGAGGGACACCGCGTTGGCTTTGACTTCAGCGAGTGGACTGGCCGCCAGTTGACCCTGCGTTCTCACGGCGAGGAGATACTCGCCTTGCGTGGCCAGGAGGTCCGGTGAGTAGAGGGTGAAAAGGGGGTCGCCTTTGCGTACGGAGCGACCAATTGAATCGACAAAGACCTCTCGCACCCACCCGGAGGTTTTCAATGTGACCTGAGTGAAGCCACGTTCGTCGTAGCCGACCGTGCCGAGCGCGCGAATCTCTTGCCCTAATACAGCGACGCCGGCTGGCGCGCTTCGGACCCCGATCAACTGTCTCATCACAGCTGGAATCACCACAGCCCCGGACGACGCTGCAGACATGCCTGGCATGCCCTGCATGGGCTTCTCCTTCATATCCATCTGTTTCATGTCTCCCATTTCACCCGCCCGCCCTGGGGGCGCCGAGACGCCCCCTGTTCCCATTTCACCCGGCTGCCCTGGGGCCGCTAAGACGACCCCTGTTCCCATAGTCATGCTGAAATCCTCGCCAGGTCCGCTGCGCGTCAATCAGATCCAGAAACCCTGCTTTGCCCGCACGATACCCGACCTGCGCCGCTTCCAGGCTCTGCCCGGCCTGTGGCAGGATGGTGGTGCGGTACAACGTGGCCATCTGGTCGGTCGCCCGGAGCTTGGCCAAGAGGTCGTTGATCTGAAACCGAGTCAGGTTTTCTACGGTCTGTTGCTGCGCCCGCGCGACCGCGACCGCCGCCGCGGCCTCCTGCACGCCTGCGTCGTACTTCGGCTTGGTCCAAAACGCGAACGGAATGCTCATCGCCACATAGGCGCCGAATCCGTTGTCGGCATGAAAGTTCTGGAAACGCTGAAACGCCACGTTGAAGTCCGGGTAGTACTGACGCTGGGCCAGCGCGTGGGACTGCTCGTTCCGCTGCACATCCAGCTCGGCGGCTTTGAGCTCCGGCCTGTCGTTCAGCGCGAGACGGTGCAGATCGTCGATGGGCGTCTCGAGTGGCAGTTGAGAGGGTTCTTGCGCAAGGCCCAAGGGTGAGGCGGGATCCCGATCAAGCAGCGTATTCAGCATCGCCTCGGCGGTTTCCCGACGCTGTTCCAGGACGGGAAGATGCTGGAACAGCATAGACAGTTCGACTTGGGCCTTGAGGACATCAGCCTGGCTTCCCTTGCCCGCACGGAACTTCGCGTTCGCAATCTCCACAAACTGCCTGACCAACTCCACCTGTTCATGATGAATCTGGACCGCCTTCTGCGCGAGGAACAGATCGTAGTAGGCCTGCTTGAGGCGGGCGACCAACTCCCGTTCCTTCGCACGGACCGCCTGTTCGGTCATCTCGGCCGAACGACTCGCCACATTGCCTTTGAGCGCGAGTTTGCCGGGAAAGGGAAGATTCTGCGCGAGACCGAAGATATTGTTCTGCGTCTGCATGACATTGAAGTTCTGGGGAAAATTCCACAACTGGACGGACAGGATTGGGTCATCCAATGACAGCGCCTGTGTAATCCGATTTGTGGCGGCTTCCCATTGCCTGCGTGCCGCCATAAGTTCGGGATTCCGAGCCAGGACCTCTTGGATCAATTCCGGCAGCACCAGTCTGTTGCGCGGCAAAGAATCGGTATCCTGTGCCCTCGACAGTCCGCTGCTGAGGAACATCACCAGCACTGACGCGACCATCACACACTGACGTTGTCTATTCCGTCTCATAGCAATGACCTCCCAGAGTTTCCACACGTTCGAAGCCCTGTCTGCGCTCCAGTGGTACGTGGCCTAGAGGACTAGACGGTAGCCCGGACGCTGAAACCGAGCGTCGAACGACACACATGATGGCAAAGGAACGATTGCGCGATATGGGCGGGGAAGATCAGATGCGAAGCACGGAAATCTTAAGCAGGAGATCCTGGGGAGGACCGACTGTGGGATGATCGGACAAGCGGCTGCTGGGTGAGGTGTGAATGACAAGAAGCGCTAACGAGGCGGTGTCTTCGGAACAGATCGTCTGCCAGTCACGGTTGAGGTGGCGCGTATCGGCAGGCTGCACGCCGACCATCTTAAACGATTCGCAGTACTGAGAGACAGGTTGTACATCTGGAGTCGAACAGCGGTTTTCCATCGCTGCGTGCGTGGCACCATGCACCGGCATCAGGCAGGCATAGGCACTGAAGCTCAACACGAAAAAGAAAACGAAGAGTATGCGGGCTAGAACCGAAGGGGAGCGATGAGAATATAGTCGCATCTCATCAATCTATCCGGTTCCGTCTCACCTGTCAACAGTCCACCTCATACACTTTTGACCCAACACCTCAAACTGAAGGGGTTCTGGCAAAGATTCGATTCGCCCAGCCACTCACTGACTTACTCGCGGCGTTCCAAATCACTAGCTTACTCGGGGTAGAAGGTTGGAATATACGCCCCGTGTTACCGAACGGGGGCCGTTTGCCTTGCGAGCATCCGGCTGGCGCCGATGGTCGCGCCCTGCTGTTTGCCGAGACGACGCGCGCGGCGCCTGAACGGTCGCTCGGGGCCGTATCGGTGGCCTCAGCGCCCTGCAAAGGTTTCTCGCAACGGGACCTGCCCTGCACTCGATACGCGCACAATCCGAGCGCGCACATGATGAGACAGGGAACGACACTTAAGACGATGGACGCAAGGCCGAGTGCCACCAACCAATGCCATCGGAACACGACGCCCGCGACGGCGAGGACAGTCAGCACTACGACCCATCCCCCCCGACTCAACATTACGTTGCGAACCCTATCCATGACTTCACGGCACCGTCATGAATATTTTCGAGGAGTTGCCATCCGCGGTGATCTCATAGATCGCGACCGGCTTGGATCGGGTCCCAGGCATGCCGGGCAGGTTAGCCGGCATACTCGCCATACCCGGAATGGAAATGCCGACAATCTTCGGTCGCTCCGCCAGGAGCTTGCGGATCGCATCAACCGGTACGTGGCCGATTACGACATAGCCATCGATGAATGAGGTATGACAGCCTTCCAGAGCGTCGGGCACGCCAGCCTTTTGGTTGATCGAGTGCAGATCGCGTACCGGTTTGACCTCCACCTTGAAACCCTGCTCTTCGAGATATTTCGCATGGGCCTCGCAGCAGGTGCATTGCAGATTCTTGTAGAGCGTGACACTCGTCGGCGCGGCAAAAGCCTGGGTGGACAGGAGCGCCATCAGGAGCGCCGCCAGCAGCGCGGTGCTGCGTCGAAACTTGAGCATTGTGTTGCGCATGTCGATTCTCCTTTTACGATATGGTAACTCGTCAGCTGACACGGATCACAGCCATAATACCGCTCTCCTGGTGATCGGTCACATGACAATGTAGCATCCAGTCGCCCGGATTGTCTGCGACAAAAGCGCGATCCGCAGTTTCATTGGGCTCCACCAACAAAGTGTAATGCCAGGTGATCCCCTGCGGCGCCGGAACATGAGATAGACAACGGGCACCACGAACATCGAGAGCAGTGGAGCGGTGATCATGCCGCCCGCCAGCGGTGGAAACACTCTAGACTGAAAACGGGGTTGGAACCGTTGCAATGCGAGGCCGTTGGGTATATATACTGAGACGCGATCTGGCCCTAACACGGAAATCCCGGGTAAAGCTTGGCCGGATGAAACCCGCCGATG
>VBOM01000287.1 GCA_005877535.1 Nitrospirota bacterium
CAGAGAACGGCCGCGATGGGCATGAGTTCTCTGGTGGTCTCCGGCAGAATCTCAAATGCCACCCGGATGATGGAAAAATGGCCGAGTTTCATCAGCACTCCCGCGTGCAACATGCTCGTGGCGGCCGGCGCGGCTGCGTGGCCCACAGGAGACCAAGAGTGCAGCGGCCACAGCGGCGCGATCGAGGCAAAGCCGATGAAGATCAGTAGCCAAATGATCTTGTCGAGCGTCGTGCCCAAGACCGGGATGTTCATCAACTTGGCCTGTTCACGCAGGACCAGAATGT
>VBOM01000288.1 GCA_005877535.1 Nitrospirota bacterium
GAGAAAGAACAGATCCAACGACATGAAGACGCCGATCGTGGCGGCGGCGAGGATGAGCAGCCAGATATAGAATTCTTTTGTCCGATCCTTGATGTGCCAGGAGACGAAAATTCCTGCGAACAACAAGATGCTTGAAGCCAGCACCAGCGGGGTACCGATCCCATCCACCCCGAGGTGGAGCGAGATACCCAGCTGGCGAGACCATTCGAATCGCTGGACGAACTGGAATCCTCCCTTCATGTGATCGTAGGCGAAGAACAGGTAGAGTGAGACGAGCAGGGAGACAAGGGCTGCTCCCGCCGCTATGCCCCGCACAAGCATCGCTTGCCGGTTCGAGACAAAGATCAGCGCGATGGCACCCACGAAAGGGGCAAACAGGATATAGAGCAGTGTGTAGTCGCCCATACGAATTAATCCACCCTTACCGGCTGATTGGACTCGACTGACGCCACGGTCCCCCGTTCCAGTCGATCCACCAACGCCTGCACCGATCCATTCATCATTCTCAAGAAGGGAGCGGGATAGAGACCAATCCAGAGGATCATCACCGACAAGGCCGCCGCGATGAGCACTTCGCGGGGATGCAGATCACTGACGGATTCCTTGATGGCCTTGCCGAGCGGTCCCAGCATCGACCGCTCGTAGTACCAGAGAAAATATGCCGCGCCGAAGATGACGCCGGTGACCGCGATCCCACCGTACAGCCAGTTGGCCTTGAGGGTTCCCAAGAGGATGAGGAATTCACCGACGAAACCATTGGTGCCCGGCAAGCCGATCGACGCCAGCCCGATGAACAAGAAAAAACTTGCGAGCAAGGGGGTCTGTTTGGCCATGCCGCCGAATGAGCTCAGTTGGGTATTCTGCTGCCGTGAGTAGAGAAAGCCCGCGATAAAGAACAAACCCGCCGTACTGAACCCCAAGTTGATCATGGTAAGCAGGCTGCCTTGGAGCCCCTGATAGTTCAAGGCGAACAGGCCAATCACCACGAACCCGAGGTGGCTAATGCTGCTGAACGCGAGGAGCCGGCGAAAATCTTGCTGGATCAGCGCCATGATGGCCCCATAGAGAATCGCCGCCAACCCCAGCGTCATGATGACCGTGACGACGGTCTGACTTTTCGATGCGTCAGGGAGCAATGGAATGCTAAACCGGATGAAGCCGAATGTCCCGAGCTTCAGTCCGGCCAGCACCACCGCCATACCGATCGGGCCTTCGAGGAGGGCGTCTGGGAGCCAGGTGTGGAAAGGGAACACCGGGGCCTTGAACGCGAAGCCGAGGAACAACAGCCAGAAAATGAGGATTTGTTTGCTGAGCGGGATCGGGACGGAGAGCAGTTCCAATAAGTCGAACGAGTAGGTCGGCTCGATATGGCGCAGCGTCGCCCACTGGTGGTAATTGATGTCTAAGAGGGCGATGCCCACCAACATGAAGACGCTACCCAGCAAGGTATAGAGCACGAATTTCAGTGCTGCGTAGTGCCGCTCCGCTCCTCCACCCCAGAGCTTGATCAGAAAATAACTGGGGATGAGCATGAGTTCCCAAAAGACGAAGAAGAGGATCAAGTCGATGGAGAGGAAGACCCCCATAGTGGTCGTTTCAAGGGCGAGGAGCGCCATCATGTAGAGTTTCACTTGATGGCGGACGGTGTCCCAGGAATAGATGATGATCAGGACTGCGAGGAAAGCTGTGAGCCCAACGAAGAGGACACTGATCCCGTCAACCGCGAGGTGGTAGCTGACCCCCAGGGCGGGAATCCACGGCACGTGTTCGGAAAACTGCATGGCAGCCGATTCAGGAATGAATCGTAAGAGTACGAATACAGAGAGGGCCAACTCCAAGAGCGCAATCGTCAAAGCGGAGGTCCGGACCATGTCCTCGTCGTCGAACAGCCACAGGACGACGCCCCCGATGACGGGGAGAAAAAGAATACAGGTAAGAATCGGAAACGTTGACGCCAGTTCTTCTAACATCACAGTAAAGTGCTTTATAGCTGCATGATGAGCTGAATGATTGCCGCCAGCAGAAAGAGTCCTGCCACAATGATGGCGGCATAATGATGCACCATACCGCTCTGCAGTTGCCGCCACTGGCGGGCGGCAAGATGGTTGCCGTATCCGATCACGTTGACGCAGCCGTAGATCACGTGTTTCTCAGTCCAAGTCGAACCGGCCGCGAACAATTCTGCTATCTGCGCGACGGCGTGCACGAGGCCATCGATCACGGTGCGGTCGAACCAATCGAGCAGAAGTCCCAACTTCTTGGTCGGCTCTACCCACAACAGGTCATAGAGCTCATCGACGTAGTACTTGTTGAGCAAGATCCTGTAGGCCGCCTGAAACCTTGCGGCCAGGCGATCCGGCGCCGAGAGATTCACGCTATAAAAATAGTGCGCGAGGCCCCAGCCCAGCAAGGCAATTCCCGTGGCAATCATCATGAGCATGAGCACGAGTCCGGTGCTCACGTCATGTTCCCCTCCCATGCCCGCGACCGGGGCAAGGAATTGATGTATCCAGCCATGTTCAGGGGGAAACCCCAGGAACCCACCGAGAATGGACAGAACACCTAGCGCCATTAGCGGACCGACCATCACCATTGGAGACTCATGTACATGTTCTTCGGTATGATGGTCCATGCGAGACGTGCCATAAAAGGTCAGATAGATCAGG
>VBOM01000289.1 GCA_005877535.1 Nitrospirota bacterium
CGGTCACCTCCACCTACAACGCCGGCACCGGCGTGTGGAGCGCCAGCGGCGCCATCGCGGATGTCAACGCCTTGCTCGCGGGCGTGACCTTCAATCCGGCCCTGAACTTCAACAGCAACTTCACGATCGCCACCAGCATCAGCGACGGCGTGGCCCCCGCGATCACCGGGGTTAAGGCCATGACCGGGACTCCCGTCAACGACGCGCCCACCGCCACCAACCTGAGTGCCGCGGAGACCTACACCGAAGACACGGCGCTCAACCTAATCGACATCGTAGCGAGCGACGTGGACAGCGCCAACATTACCGCCACCCTGACCCTATCGAACGTGGCCGCCGGCAGCCTGACCACCGCGACCTCGGGCGCGGTCACCTCCACCTACAACGCCGGCACCGGCGTGTGGAGCGCCAGCGGCGCCATCGCGGATGTCAACGCCTTGCTCGCGGGCGTGACCTTCAATCCGGCCCTGAACTTCAACAGCAACTTCACGATCGCCACCAGCATCGGCGACGGCGTGGCCCCCGCGATCACCGGGGTTAAGGCCATGACCGGGACTCCCGTCAACGACGCGCCCACGGCGACGATCACCCCGCTCACGTACAGCGCCACTGAGCAGATCAGCCTCACGCTTCACGGCACTGGCCTCTCGGTGGCTGACATTGACGCCGGTGCGGCCTCCGTCACCTCCACCGTCTCGGTGACGTCGGGGACGATCAGTGTGGCGGCCGGCACTACGGGGGTGACGGTCGCGGGCTCGGGCACCGCCACGGTCACGCTCACCGGCACGCTCACGCAGATCAACAACCTGCTCGCCGGCAATCTTAGCGGGACGCTGACCTATCTCAACTCTTCCGACACGCCCTCGCCGAGCGCCACGCTCACGCTCTCGGTGAACGACGGCGGCAACACCGGGACCGGCGGCGCGCTCGTGGGCTCCGACACCGCCACCATCAACCTCACCGCAGTGGACGATGCGCCGGTGAACACGGTGCCGGGGGCGCAGGTGGTCAATGAGGATACGAGCCTCGTCTTCTCGAGCGGCAACGGCAACCTGATTGTGATCAGCGATGTGGATGCCGGTGGCAGTTCGGTGCAGGTGACGCTGACCGGGACCAACGGTACCGTCACGCTTGCCGGCACCGGCGGCCTGACCTTTTCGGTCGGCGACGGTACAGCCGACGCTACGATGACCTTCACTGGCACGGTCGCGAACATCAATACGGCCCTGGCCGGCATGAACTTCGCGCCCATCGCCAATTTCAATGGAGCGGCGAGCCTGCAGATCGTGACCAACGATCAGGGCAACACGGGCTCCGGCGGACCGCTCTCCGACACCGACACCGTGAACATCACGGTGAATCCGGTGAACGATGCGCCGGTGAACACGGTGCCGGGGGCGCAGGTGGTCAATGAGGATACGGCGCTCGCGGTGGGCGGCATCAGTGTCACGGATGTGGACGGCAACCTGAGCACAGTGCAGCTGGCGGTGGCGAACGGGACGGTGACGGTCACGCTCTCCGGCACGGCGACGATCAGTGCGGGCGGCAACGGCACGAATAGCCTGACCTTGTCGGGCAGCCAGGTGGATATCAACGCGACCTTGGCGAGCCTGGCCTACCAAGGCACGCTCAACTACAACGGGCCGGACACCCTGACGGTGACGAGCCGCGACAGCAATGCGGTGACCGACGTGGACACGGTGGCGATCACGGTACTGGCGGTCGATAGCGTCCCGAGTTTCGCCACGAATGCGGGCTCGACGGTCGTCCAAGGATTGAGCGATCTCATTACGTCAGGTGAATTGCAAGTGACGGACGCGGACAATACGCCGGCCCAACTGATCTACACTGTGACGACTGCGCCACTGAATGGCCGACTCGAACTGACCACTGCCCCTGGCGTGGCGATCACGAGCTTCACGCAAGCGGACATCAATGCGGGTCGACTAGTGTTTGTCCACAGCGGAGCCGTTAGCACGAAGGATAGTTTCACCTTTACGGTCAGCGATGGCGCTGGGGGCACGATCGGGGCGACGACGTTTAATTTTACGGTTACACCATTTGCCCCCACGCCCCCTCCGCCTACCCCGCCCCCGGGCCCAGGTCCCGTACCAGTTCCTGTCCCCTTCCTCATCCCCATCCCGGGCCCTCCTGGACCGCCCCACGACGGTATTGTGCCGCCTCTGTTGCCACCACCAGTGTTGGTGGGGGTGGGGGGTGCAACCGACGAACCAGCGAGGCAAAAGGCATTGTTGGCCCGAACGTTCGCCAGGGTAGAGCATCAGGATATCGTGCCCCAGGAGCCGTTGGCCCTTCCGCTGGAGCCGCTCTCGCTTCCGGTCAAGACGATGTTGGCCATGGGTCACAAACTTGCTGAGCATTTGACCAGACTGGCCGACAATCTCGAGCGAGCGATGCAAGAGCATGAACAGCAGTCGCACCTCTTTGGGCGGGTGGCATCGTTCTCCGGGATCACCTTGTCTGTGGGATTCGTGGCGTGGATTCTGCGCGGCGGGTCCTTATTGGCAAGTTTTCTCGTCTCGATGCCGGCTTGGCGCCACTTCGATCCGTTGCCGGTGCTTAATTCGGGTGGCAGAGATCGCCGGAAACACGATCGCAAGGCGCGCGAGGAACATGAACAGGAGAACAAGCAGTTCCGCGGTCTGGATAAGGTGTTGAAACCGACGGGAAAGCCGGCCAAGCAGGAAGAGACAGTGGATATGAAGAGACCGAAGTCATGACGCGAGTGACGCCGTTAATGTGGGTAAGTTTTGGACTGGTCAGCCTTACGATCAGTGTGATGATGGCGGGTGATTGGCTCGTCGATTTGGTGCCAAACCGCGATCGCCAAGTCTTTGAATATCGTCGTGATTTGGCAGAGTCGTTGGCGATTCAGTACTCGGCGCTTGCGGAGCGTGACCAGATCGAGATTGTGAAGTTTGCGATGGAGACGTTAGCCAATCGGATTCCGGATATCTTGTCGCTGGCGCTCCTACAGGAAAGCGGGACGGTCGTCGCACAGATTGGTGACCATGCGCAAGTATGGGTCCAGCCGCCCGGTGAAGAATCTACCATCGAGTTCCTCCAGGTCCCGATCTTTTCCGGCGACCAGCGGTGGGGTGTGCTGCAGGTTGCGTTTCGCCATGCGAACGTATCCGGCCTTCAATGGTTCCTCACGGATCCGTGGGTGCGCTTCCTGGCGTTTGTCGGTATCGCGGGATTCGTGGGCTATCTCCTCTTCATGAAACGCACCCTCCGTCAGCTGGACCCCTCCGGCATTATTCCCACTCGCGTGAAAGCCGCACTCGATGCGCTTACGCAAGGCGTGGTCATGATAGATACGCGAGGTTTTATCGTCT
>VBOM01000301.1 GCA_005877535.1 Nitrospirota bacterium
TGGCCAGCACAATCTTTCTCATGCCCGGTTGAGCGGGAGCGATCGCACGGTCCTGCGCCTCTTGCGGCAGGTTGCCATGGAGCGGTGAGATGAGGATGTTCGAGCCCAGATTCAGCTCCAGAAGTTTTCGTTCGACGCGACGAATCTCTGCCATGCCTGGCAAAAAGACCAAGAGACTGCCATGGTCCTGCGCGAGCGAACGCCTGATGGATTGTACGACTGCTACATCGAGATGGCCGGAGAGCGGCTGATCAAGATACCGGGTCTTTACCGGAAACATTCGTCCTTCGCAGGCAATGACAGGCGCCTGGCCCAGGAGGTCCGCGACCGGTCCACAGTCCAACGTGGCGGACATCACGAGCAGGCGGAGATCCGGGCGAAAGAGTCGTTGCGATTCGAGACAGAGGGCCAGGCCTGTATCGGCCTGGAGGCTCCGTTCGTGGAATTCATCGAAAAGGACGATCGCGTACGCACTGAGCGCAGGATCGTGCTGGAGTAGGCGACCGAGGATGCCGTCCGTGACCACTTCGATTCTGGTCTTGGGCCCCACTTTTGTGTCGAGCCTCATGCGGTAGCCGACCGTTCCGCCGACTGGTTCACTCAGTGTGGTTGCCATGCGATGGGCGGCGGCGCGTGCGGCAAGCCGCCGCGGTTCCAGCATGAGTAGTTTCCTTTCGTCGAGCCACGGGGCATCGAGCAAGGCCAGCGGCACCCTTGTCGTTTTTCCAGCGCCAGGTGCGGCGGTCAGCAGCGCATTCCGTCCCTCTGTCAGCGTCCGACGAAGGGTCGGCAGCACATCTTCTATTGGGAGTCTGGACATGATAGGTTCGGCGGTCACGAGGCAGACTGTATCAGACCAATGCACTCACGAAAAGGACAGAGGCGAATGGCAGGCGATCAAAGGACCAAGACGAAACCTAGCCCCCCGGTTGGTACTGATTCCGAGGCAGGTGCATGAGGCAGGTTCGTTCATTGTGTAAGTGGACGAGGCGAGCCAGATTCAACGGCCGGACGGCGGGTTTCAGGGATGGGAGGGGAGGAGCCAGACCATCCTTCCTGCTCGCAAAACCCGCACGATGAAACTGTGTTCGTCCGATGCGCACAGTGAAGGGCAGTCTGGCTATTCCCCTTAGGGCAAAGAGGAAAAATCTGAAGGCCCTCGCCTGGGCTATTGAAATGTCCTGCGTGGCAATTGGTGGACGAGTGAGAAGGCTATTCGCAGTGGGAGACCAACTAGCCCATTCTTAAGGGAGAAAATAGAAGAGCTGTGGTCGCTCGATGTGTGCAGTACAATCCAGCCCTGCTCCTCCCACATGGAAGAGGGAGGGAGTCATGTAAGAGAAAAGCTTGCTCGACGGCCGGATTGAGGCAATCCCCCTTCCTATGAGAGAGTTGAGGAGAATAGAGGGACACACCATTCGAGATACCATTCAGACAGGACATCGAGACATTCTATGAAACACGAGACCACACACTCATCTGCGGAAACACCGGCGAAGGGTTTTTCTCCCGGCTTCGCGGCGCTGGGCCTGGAAGCCGCCCTGCTGACCACGCTCGACACGCTGGGCTATGAGGAGCCCACCCCAATCCAACGGGAGGCAATCCCTCCCCTCTTAGCAGGACGCGACTTGCTAGGCCAAGCGGAAACCGGGACAGGCAAGACGGCGGCCTTTACGCTCCCGCTGCTCCAGCGCATCGCTCATTCTGCAAGGCGCTGCCCCTCCGCGCTCATCCTGGTGCCGACCAGAGAGCTGGCCATCCAGGTCGGAGAAGCAGTCACTCGCTATGGCAAAGAATTAAGGATCTCCGTACTTCCGGTCTATGGAGGACAGGCAATCGGTCCGCAGTTCTATGCACTCAGACGCGGTGTCGATGTCGTTGTGGCGACACCTGGCCGGGCGCTGGACCATATCCACCGAAAGACCCTGCAACTCAAGACGATCCAAATGGTCGTGCTGGACGAGGCCGATGAGATGCTCGACATGGGATTTGCCGAGGATCTGGACGCCATTCTGGAGCAGACACCTAAAGAGCGGCAGACAGCGTTGTTCTCCGCCACCATGCCGTTCAGGATCGCCTCCATTGCCAAACGCTATCTCAAGGAACCGGTTGAGATTAAAATTGCCAAGGAGCCGCTCAAGGCGGGGGCCGCCCCGCGCGTTCACCAAACTGCCTACATCGTCGCCAGACAGCACAAGGTGGCCGCACTGGCTCGTATTCTGGACATGGAGGCTCCAAAGTCGGCCCTCGTGTTCTGCCGCACGCGTATCGAAGTCGATGAACTCACCGCCATGTTGACAGGCTGCGGGTACAAGGCCGAAGCGATCCATGGCGGTATGAATCAGCCCCAGCGTGATCGCGTGATGAGCGCGTTCCGGTCCGGGCAGACCGAACTCCTCGTCGCCACCGATGTGGCGGCGCGGGGATTGGATATTCCATCCGTGTCGCATGTGGTGAACTACGATCTGCCCATGTCTCCGGAAGGCTATGTCCATCGGATCGGACGGACCGGCCGAGCAGGGCGTGAAGGGGTGGCAATCACCGTCATCGACCCACGCGAGCAGCGGTTACTCTGGAACATCGAGCAGCTTACGAAGGCCAAAATTGTCGTAATGCCGGTACCGACCGTCGCCGACCTTCGCACGAAACGGCTCGCACGAACCAAGAGCGCGATTGAAGAAGTGCTTGCGGCAGGTGAACTGCACCTGTTCCGCGCTGTGCTCGCGTCGCTCGCCGAACAGGGAGACCCAATGGAAGTGGCGGCGGCAGCCATCAAACTCGCCTTTCGCATGCAGGGTGGAGAGCGGAAGGAATACGATATTCCGGCAGTGTCGGGCAAGCCGCCGGAGCGGCCATCGATGGCGCAGCGCCCCATGGGAGATCCTCGTGGGCGGGCCGGTAGCATGCTGCCGAGAGAGGGGCAGGGCAGACCGTTCAACGCGCCTGGTCGTGGCGGACGAAAGGTGGGGATGGCAAAGATGTACATCGGCGCAGGCAAAGAGGCAGG
>VBOM01000302.1 GCA_005877535.1 Nitrospirota bacterium
ACCACAAAGCTCTTGAGGTAGGGACTCGTCAGGCCTTTCGCTTTAAGCGCCTCAACCTGCGTGACGATCTGATCGTCCAGCGCCAGCATGGTCTTTGCCCGTTCTCGCCTCAGTTCAATCGCTGCGCGCAACGGGTTTTTTAGAAATGCCTCCACCCGCTTCAACACCGGATTGTAGGCCCCTCCGCTGAATCTGGGTCGCTCTTCATAGCACAGGCCCAGCGTAATGAAGGCCGGCTCCTCGAATTCCAATACATAGGTCTCTTCCGTCACATCATCGAGCCGCGCCAGCTCCTTGTACATACGGATGACTTCGAGGGATTTTTCGCGTAGATTGTGCGCCTTCTCGGTGTTCATCGCGAGAATCTGATAGGCCGCAGCCGCTTCCGGTACCACAATTGCGACGATGCTCTTCGCCCCCAGCGTCTTCATTGCCGAGAGCCGGTGGTTGCCATTGGGAGTCCAGTATTTCGCGACCTGCTGACTCCTTGGCGCACGCACCGCAATGATCGGATCGAGAAACCGCCCAATCTTCCCGATCACGAGTTCTAACTTGCGCACGTGCATGTCGGAGAGATTGCGCTGAAAAGGGGTCGGTTCAACGAGTTCGATCGGCAAGGCCGTCATCATCACCCAGCGTCCGCCATAGGGCTCCCGATAGATCGAGAGAACCTTTCCGCCGTCACCCTCGATCGCTCGGTGCAGTTCGGCGACCTCCGCCGGAGGAGCTGCAGCTTGGAGTTCGGTCGAGGCCAAACCGGTCGACGCATGCGCAGGTTGGCGACGACGTCGCACAACCCCGGCGGCACGAGGGACTTTGGGTCGCTTCGCAGGCATCGCTCAATATGGTAGGGAAGGAGAGGAAGAAAAGAAAGCCCCCGACTCCAATCTACCGCTGACAGCAGGAGCCTTTTGCCGATCAGAGAGCTAGGACAGAAATCCTCCGCGCAGAAAATCGGGTGGTTCACGGCCTCCTGCGTGCTCGTGAGCAACATCATAGGCGGGGGTATCTTCACCACGACGGGATTCATGGCCCGAGACCTGGGCGATCCGAAGCTGATTCTCCTGTTGTGGTTCGTCGGAGCAATCTTTGCCCTCGGTGGCGCTATGGTCTACGGAGAGCTGGGGGCCGCCCTGCCTCATGCAGGAGGGGATTACGTCTACCTGCGAGAAGCCTATGGACCGTTGGTGGCCTTTCTCAATGGATGGACCACCTTCACGATCGGCTTCGGCGCAGCAGTTGCGGCTTCAGCCATCAGTTTTTCGTCCTATGCGCTCCGAGTCGTCCCGATTGAGGACGAGCAGGGATGGCTGGCGAAGGGTCTCTCGCTCTCTCTCCTATGGATCGCGACCCTCATGCATTGTCGCGGTGTGGGAACTGGCGGTCGCATGCAATTGCTATTGACGACCACAAAAGTCGTTGCTATCGGAGGTCTCATTCTCGGTGGGCTGTTGACGGT
This sequence comes from Nitrospirota bacterium, assembly GCA_005877535.1. Taxonomy (GTDB): domain Bacteria; phylum Nitrospirota; class Nitrospiria; order Nitrospirales; family Nitrospiraceae; genus Palsa-1315. Next base: position 1,460 of record VBOM01000302.1, read on the forward strand.
GGCGGGCCACGGGGACGCACTCCTTGCCAGGCCCACCGTGCTACAGCCGACGCTTGGGGCGTCCGCCATCGCGCTCGTGATTGTGACCTACTGCTATCTCGGCTGGAACGTCGCGGGCTACATCGCCGGCGACATCGTTGACCCCCAGCGGGCTCTGCCCAGGATCATGATCGGGGGCACAGCCTTTGTCGCCGTACTCTATCTGATGCTGAACATCGTCTATCTGTCAGCGCTGTCGATTGCGGAGCTGGCCCGAGAACCGATCGTCCCGGTCGCGGAGAAGGCAGCCGCGGCTTTGTGGGGGCCACAGAGCGGGCGACTTGTCGCTGCTGTCCTCTGCCTCTCCATCGCAGGAGCAGTGAGCGCCATGACGTGGGCAGGACCCCGCGTGTATTGGGCCATGGCGCGCGACGGGATGATCAGCCCCTGGCTTGCCCGGCTCCACCCCCGCAACGCGGTGCCGGCCCGCGCTATCGTCTTCCAAAGCCTCTGGGCATCGCTGCTCATTCTGAGCGGAACCTTCGAACAGCTCCTCGTCTATAGCGGCCTCGTTCTCTCGCTGTTTATGGCCTTGACCCTCTCCACGATCTTTCGTCTTCGTCGTACAAGCGTCCTGGACATCCACCAATACCGCGCTCCATTCTATCCATTCTTACCCGCAGCCCTCGTCACCGGAGCCTTCACATTGGTCATCTACAGTCTCGTCCAACGACCTGCAGAATCGTTGTACGGAGCAGCGACCGTCCTGAGTGGAATTCCGCTCTATTACTTCTGGCGCAGACGTCACTATCTTCCCCAGCATAAATCCTGACGAACCTAGCAGGATGCTGAAAAATGATTGTGGACCCTAAGAATTCAGGACTGGAGGACGTCACGGAAGGTTTCAGCCAACCAGCAGGCTGTTCAAAAAGACAGTTCAACAAGGCCGCAGCGAGTGAAGAGCCGAGGGCGTACCCTCTCGGGTATGTGGAGGGTCTGAACGATGCGAGAACGCCTCTGGCAGACTTTTTCAACAGGCTGCTAGAACGGCACGGGCGACCCTGCACTAAGGTTGGAGGTCGCCCGTGTGTGGCGCTTAGGACGCCAGATCGACTGTATAATCGTCTCGGCCCAGTAAAAACCGAGACCCGCGCGACAGCAAGATATAGAACTATTGATCGGGGGATAACAAAATCATCCCAGGCGCTTGTGTTCCTCGCGCCAGCGTCAAGTTCTCCATCATATGATCAGGCTAGTATCCTCTTGGTCTATGGTGCCGTTACGGCACAGCCAGTGGAGAACCGGCTAGCACGACCGATCAGAAGCCCGCCCTCGCGTCGGCGGGCCTGCGTGGCCAGGTGGAGTCAGATCATCCATCGCTACCCTCCTTTCTTGGAAAGTTGGCGGGGGAACCTGTTGACAACCGCGTACACTATCCAGTCCCCCTGAT
>VBOM01000213.1 GCA_005877535.1 Nitrospirota bacterium
GTCCGTGAAATCGGGAAGCGCCACGATCCAGGCGTGCATATCGATGAATCGAACCGTGAGCGGGTCCGTCTCCGGATGCTCCTCAACTAACCGGATCGCAATTTCTTCGGTATCCTGCCACTTTAGATCCATGCGCAGCCTCCAGAACTGATTGCACATGGAATAAGGCGGAATTCAGCGAGATGGAACTTACTTCTGCTATTGCCCATAGGCCATAAGCTCCCTACTTCTTTGATGTCAACTCGGAGAGCTTCTTGTTCTCCAAGGCTTCTTTCAACGATGTGTCCATCAAGACCTCGGCGAGATGATGGGTGGCCTTTTCGAGATCGGCCATCTTGGCTCTGATCGCCTTGTGATCCGTTCCGGATTTGGCGGCTTCGACTGCGGCCATCGAAGCCCTGATCGAGGACAGGTCTTCCTTTCCCACCAGTTGAGCGCCCTGCTTGATGGCCTTCTCCGTGGCCATGATGATGGTTTCAGCCTCAGTTCTGGCTTCAATGAGCTGGCGCGCTTTCAAGTCGTCAGCAGCAAACTTGAACGACTCACCGATCATCCGCTCAACCTCGTCGTCGCTCAAGCCGTATGACGGTTTTACAGCGAGAGATTGGGTATCGCCGGTGCGAACATCCCGCGCCGAGACATTAAGGATTCCGTTCGCATCGATCAAGAATGTGACTTCGATGCGCGGAACGCCGGCCGGCAGCGGGGGGACCTTCAGTCGAAAGCGAGCCAGACTGCGGTTGTCCTTCACCAGTTCGCGTTCGCCTTGGAGGATATGGATATCCACACCGGTTTGGCCGTCGACATAAGTCGTGAACATCTCCTTGGCACTGGCCGGGATGGTCGTGTTGCGTCGAATCAAGCTGCTCATCACTCCGCCCATGGTTTCGATGCCAAGGGAGAGGGGCGTCACGTCGAGCAGCAACAGGTCGGTCGTTCCGCCACTCAGAATGTCTGCCTGGACGGCCGCGCCGAGCGCGACGACTTCGTCGGGATTGAGTTCGCAGTGGGGTTCCTTGCCGAACAGAGCCTGAACACGCTGCCGAACGAGCGGCATACGAGTCGAGCCGCCGACGAGGACCACCTCATCGATGTCCCTCGAGGTGAGGCCTGCGTCTTTCAGGGCGAGACGGCAGGGCTCGAGCGTGCGCTCCACCAATTCCATAGTGAGGGATTCAAGTTGATCGCGCGTGAGATCTCTTGAATACCGGCCTTTGCTCTCCGGCAGGTCGAGGATGGCCGTAGTCTTCAGCTCATCGGAGAGTCTAATCTTTGCCCGTTCGGCTTCCAGTCGGACCCCCTGCATATGGTCGGGATAGGCATTCAAGTCGAGACCATGATGCGCGCGGATTTCCGTGACAAAGAGATCTGCGATCTGGCGATCGAAGTCATCGCCTCCGAGATGCGTGTCGCCGTTGGTCGCCAGGACTTCAAAGATACCGTTCTTGAGTTTCAGAATGGAAATATCGAAGGTTCCCCCGCCAAGGTCATAGACGGCAATCGTACCCTGAGTCTTCTGTTGGAGCCCATAGGCCAGCGAGGCAGCGGTCGGTTCATTGATGATCCGTAAGACATCGAGCCCTGCAATCATGCCCGCATCCTTCGTCGCTTGTCGCTGGCTATCGTTGAAATAGGCGGGGACGGTGATGACGGCCTTGCTTATGTTCTCGCCGAGATGCGCCTCGGCCCGTTGCTTCAGTTCCTTCAGGATCATGGCCGAGATCTGCGGGGGAGAATAGGTTTTCTCACCGAGCTTGATCCGGATCACTCCGCCCTGTTCCGTCAAGTGGTAGGGGAAGTAGGCCAGCTCGCCCTGTACGTCCTCAAGGCCCTTTCCCATGAATCGCTTCACGGAATAAACGGTCCGTTCCGGGTTGCGCGTCAAATGTTCTTTCGCCGGATCGCCGACGATGAGGCCGTTATCGGTCATCGCCACGACAGAGGGAACCATCGTACGCTCGTTCCGACCTGGTATGACACGCGGACATCCGTCCGCCATATAGGCCACGAGCGAATTCGTTGTACCGAGATCAATGCCGACGATACGTGCCATGGCAGTGATTATCCGATGGTTGAGGCGAGGTCGTTCACGATGTTCTTGACGTAGGTGCGGTTGGAGAGATTTTCGCGCATCTGCTTCAGGATACGGTCGCGATTGGTCCTCGCCTGGTCGGTCGTCTCTCCGCGATCTTGGAGTGTGTCCCACTCAACAAAGAGCTGCTGCAGGGTGGCTTCCATGTCCCGTTGCCGTTGTTCGAGCGTGTTCCGTTCCGATTGGAGTTTCACGCGGAGCGCCGACTCGGTTTCTGACGCGCGGCCGGCGGTTCGGTACTCGTTCAATGTTTCTTGTAGTTCAAGAATTTCTTCAAAGAGGTCGGCGGGAGGAGAATTCCGAATCTCCTTCACCGACCCTGCTTCCAGATCGAGGAGATACTCGGCCCGCTGGATAGGATCACGGAGCGTCCGGTATGCGATATTCAACATGGCGGAATTGCCGAGGCTGATGGTCTGCTCGGCCGCGCTCTTATTCTGATAGAAATCGGGATGGAATGCCCGGCTCAGTTCGTAGAATTTGGCTTCCAGCTGGTGCTGGTCGATCTTGAGGCGGCGGGGGAAGCCCAGACAGGTGAAGTAATCGAGGTCTTTCGAAACCGGCTGGACCTTGACGCAACGGTCACAGAAATATTCGCCTGCCACTTCAGACTGACAGTGCCAGCACATGCTGCGAGCCATCTGCAGCTCACGTGGCCCGGCGATACTATGGGTGTGATGGTCCATGCGGTCTCCTCTGACAGCACGGGCATGGCGACCTGCCATGCCCGTCGGACAATTGCAATGCGCTGCTGACTTTCGTTAGGCCGAAAACGACTCTCCGCAGCCACAGGTCTTGTCGGCGTTCGGATTGACGAATTTGAAGTTTCCGCCCATCAGGTCCTTTTGGAAGTCCAACTGCGTGCCTTGAAGATATATAGCGCTTTTGGCGTCGACTATGACTTTCACACCGTCACAGTCATGGACTTGGTCGTGCTGGCCGATCTTTTCGTCGAAGTTGATCGTGTAGCTGAGGCCTGAACAGCCGCCGCCTTTCACGCCGAGGCGGAGCCCCCCTTCAGTGAGGCCCTGCACGTTGATGAGGCGTTTAACTTCCTTCAGCGCCGCCTCGCTGAGCGTAATCACCGGAGCCTGGGTTTCTGTGTTTGTCGTGTCCATGGCACACTCCCTATTGTTCACGTTACTCCGCCTCGGTCAGTGCTCCGTCTGCTTTCTTCTGGTAGTCCGCGAGGGCAGCCTTGATCGCATCCTCGGCGAGCACGGAGCAATGGATCTTCACGGGCGGCAGGTTCAGCTCCTGCACGATGTCGGTATTTTTGATCTTCTGGGCTTCTTCGATCGTCTTGCCCTTCAACCATTCGGTGGCGAGGCTCGAGCTGGCGATCGCGGATCCGCAGCCGAAGGTTTTAAACTTCGCGTCCACGATCGTATCGTTCTGCACCTTGATCTGGAGCTTCATGACGTCGCCGCACTCAGGAGCTCCGACCATGCCAGTGCCGACTCCTTCCTCACCCTTCTTGAAGCTCCCCATGTTGCGGGGGTTATTGAAATGATCGACGACTTTGTCACTGTAGGCCATGGTTCCCTCCCAAAATTTATAATTTACAATTGCAAATTTTCAATTGCCGCTAGTGGGCAGCCCATTGGACTGATTTCAAATCGACGCCTTCTTTTGCCATCTCATACAGCGGGGACATTTCGCGCAACTTGGTGACGATTTCAATGACCTTCTTAATCGTATAGTCGATCTCAGCGTCCGTGTTGAAACGGCCCAAACCGAAGCGGATCGAGGAGTGCGCCAAATCCGTTCCGACCCCCAACGCGCGGAGCACGTATGAGGGTTCCAATGTGGCCGAGGTACAGGCCGAACCGGACGAGAGGGCGATATCCTTCATGCCCATCAGTAACGACTCGCCTTCCACATAGGCAAAGGAGATATTGAGGTTGCCGGGGAGCCGGTTGGTCGGATGGCCGTTCAGGTAGCTTTCTTCGAGGTCCTTCATGATACTGGCCTCCAGCCGATCGCGCATCGTAATCAACCGTGCGGAGTCCTTGGCCATCTCCTGCTCGCAGAGTTCGCAGGCCTTGCCGAATCCCACGATTAAGGGCACCGGGAGCGTGCCGGAGCGCATGCCGCGCTCGTGTCCGCCGCCGTCCATTTGCGATGCGATGCGAACCCGCGGATTCTTCTTTCTCACGTAGAGCGCTCCGACCCCCTTGGGACCATAGATCTTATGGGCCGAGAACGACATCAGATCGATGCCCATCTCCTGGACATCGACGGGAATTTTGCCAACACCTTGCGTCGCGTCGCAGTGGAAGAGAATGCCCTTCTCTTTTGCGATCTTGCCGATCTCTTTGACCGGGTTGATCGTACCGATTTCATTGTTCGCCAACATGACAGAGATGAGGATTGTTTTCGCTGTAATCGCATTTCGCACAGCGTCGGGACTCACCATCCCGAATTTATCGACGGGGAGATAGGTGGCTGTGGCTTTGCCCTTGCCCTCTAACGATTTGACGGTATCGAGCACCGCGCGGTGTTCAGTAGACGACGTAATAATGTGGTCGCCCTTCTCCTTGTACATTTCCAGCACGCCCTTGATCGCGAGGTTGTCCGATTCGGTAGCGCCGCTCGTGAAGACGATCTCTTTCGGGTCGGCCTTGATCAGTTTCGCGATCTGCTTCCGGGCACTTTCGACGGCTTCTTCCGCGGCCCACCCGAAGGCATGGTTGCGGCTGGCCGCGTTCCCGAATTTCTCGACAAAGTAGGGGAGCATGGTTTCCAATACGCGTGGATCCATCGGTGTAGTGGAATGGTTGTCCAAAAAAATCGGCAGTTTCATCGTTCGACTCCTTGTGCCGCGGGAGACTGAATCGTAATGAGGGGTGTACCACCCATCATGTCTTGCAGGGTCATGTTATTGAGCAACTGGGCAATGCTGTCCTGGACTTTCAAGAGCGGTGTGCGGATATGGCAATTTTCCCGTTGCATGCAGAACTCTCCCTCCTTCTCGTGCGAACAATCGGTGATACCTAAGGGGCCCTCAATGCTTTCGAGAATTTGCGCGATCGTAATCTGGTGCGCGCGTCGGACCAGCGCATACCCGCCCTTGGGCCCATTGTGGCTCTCGATCAATGCGTGCTTGGCAAGGGTCTGGAGCACTTTGGCCAGCAGCTCGAGTGGGATGTTATATTCCTCCGCGATCTCCTTCGTATTCACCACGCGTCCAGGAGTCACGTCGCCAAATTGGACAGCAGCGATGTGCTGAAGGGCCATAAGGGCATAATCTGCTTTTTTCGAAATCTTCAACATTGCTATTGCCGATCTGAACAGTCGGAGACTATAATGATCTCCGATCAAATAGGTCGGACTAAGGGTAGCACGCAGGTTCCCAAGCTGTCAACAGCGGGAAATCAGGCCGAATTCGGATAGGAAAGGAACCGGCATATGGGCGGGACCAATCCCTATATTGAAAAAGTCGACTATAAGCTTCCTCAGGAGGTCTATACAGTGACATTTATCGCCCCTGACGGCGTGGTGACGAAGGTTGAGGTTGATCCAGCAAAGATCCCCTACGGCCCGACGGGGCTCCCAGGGAGCCTTTTGGATGTGGCGATGGGCAGTGGGGTTGCGCTGGAGCATGTTTGCGGGGGAGTCTGTGCCTGTTCGACATGCCACGTCATCGTGAAACAAGGGCTTGAGAGCTGTAACGAAGGCACAGACGATGAGTTTGACCAACTGGAAGAAGCACCGATAACCACATTGCAGTCACGGCTCGGTTGCCAATGTGTGCCAAACGGGACAAAAAATATTGTTGTCGAGATTCCGGCGGTCAACAAGAATCTCGTCAAAGAAGGCCACTAATCATAAGTCTCTGTTTTCACTTCTTTTCGGTCATATTCCGCCTTTACAAAACAGGTCCGTAGGGGTCGCACAAAGCCTTTCGTGCCGCACAGCATCGGAATCACTTTTGGCATTCCATCAATCAACGGTCTGAGCATGGAGAGCGTAAGATCGACACCCTGCTGCTCCCCTCCGGCGGCCACCAGTGGAAGATAGCGAAACCCGGGATGGGTCACTGCAAGCGTGAGTAGTTCCTGATGAAAAAGTAGTTCTTCCTCCGCAGGGGCAACGGCAATGAGGAGAATGGTTGCCGTCTGTCGTTGCGCATAGAGATGCTTCAACATGCAGCGGATCGGAACGAGGCCGGTGTAACGGGCGATCATAATCAATTCTCGATTGAGTGGCATCGGAAGCGTGAAATTCCCATAGGGGCCTGAAAGCTGTGTGTCATCGCCGGCTATGAGTGTGTAGAGATAGTTAGACCCCATGCCTCCCGGTACGCGATCGAAGATTAAGGTCAACTCCCCTGACCGCGTGCCCGGCGCTGCCATCGAATACGCCCGATTGAGCGGTGGCTTGGCACCGACTGGCAGTTTGAGTGAAACCCATTGGCCTGGTTGAAACGCAATGTTCTGAACGGTAGGAAGGAGCACAAGCTGGCGAACGTGGGGAGTGAGATCGTTCACCGAGAGCACTGCCGCTGCTTGCGTGAGTTCAGCCATAACGATCTCCGTCTTCCTCATATCAGAAGCGACGACGAGATGAAAGCTCTGCGTATCCTGTACAAGGCTTTTCCCTGCATGTTATAGATACCGACCCTTTCGTATCACGTCAGTGAAAATGCGATGACTCAGATACGAGTGCGATTCGCGCCCAGTCCGACCGGCTTTCTCCATATTGGAGGGGTCCGCACGGCTCTGTTTAATTGGCTCTTTGCTCGCCAGCAGAAGGGCGTGTTTGTTCTCCGTATCGAAGACACGGACCAGAGCCGCTCGACCGATGAATCGATCCAAGCCATTATTGAGGGACTGAAGTGGGTTGGGCTCGATTGGGATGAAGGGCCCTATCGCCAGACCGAGCGAATGGACCTCTATCGCAGCCATGCGGTGAAGTTGTTGGAAAAAGGCGAGGCCTATTGGTGCATCTGCAAAGCGGAAGAACTCGACGCGCGGCGCAAAGAAGCGGAGGCCAAGGGGCTGTCACCGAAATACGACGGTCGTTGCCGTGATCGTGGCCTAACGAATCCGACCGGCGACGCGGCCCTGCGCTTCAAGGCTCCGCAAGAGGGAGAGACTGTTGTCGACGACCTCATCAAGGGCAAGATCGTGTTCGATAATAACGTGCAGGACGATCTGATCATTCTCCGGTCGAACGGCTATCCGACGTACAACTTTTCAGTGGTTGTTGATGATGCGCTGATGAACATTACCCACGTGGTGCGGGGAGACGATCATCTGACCAACACGCCGCGACAGGTCCCGATCTTCCAGGCGCTTGGGTTTCCAGTCCCTCAGTTCGGGCATCTGCCGATGATTCTGGGCTCAGACAAAGCCCGCCTTTCGAAGCGGCATGGGGCCACCTCGATCATGGCCTATAAAGACATGGGGTACCTGCCGGAGGCTATGTTGAACTATCTTGTTCGGCTTGGGTGGTCACACGGGGATCAAGAACTCTTCACTCGCCAGGAACTGACCGAGAAATTTTCCTGGAAGAATGTTCAAACGTCCGCAGCCGTGTTCAATCCCGAGAAACTCCTCTGGGTGAACGCGGAATATATCAAGATCAGCCCGCCGGCCCAGGTCGCTCAAGCGCTTGTGCCTCTCTTGCAAGCTGCGGGATTAGGAGGAGAGGTCCAGACTGTCCCGGCCGGCCGGCTTGCGCAACTCGTCGTCCTCGTGAAGGAACGAGTGAAGACACTCGTGGAAATGGTCGATTGGGTGAGGCCGTATTTTGGGCAAGCCGTGACATATGACGAAGAGGCGGCGAAGAAGTTTTTGACGCCGGCCATCGCTCCAATCCTCGCCAAGCTGCTCACTCGTTTCGAGGCCTTCCCTACCTTTTCAAAACAGCAATGGGAAGGGGCCTTCAAACAGCTGGTTGAGGAAGAGGGGGTGAAGATGGGGCAGTTGGCCCAGCCGGTTCGCGTTGCCCTGACAGGTCGTGCGGCCAGCCCTGGCCTCTTCGACGTGATGGAGGTGTTGGGGCGAGACCGGACATTGTTTCGGCTCCGCCAGGGGAACGAACGGGCCTCCCAGGCCTGAGGCAGGTTTTGTCTCTATGTCGCACCGATCTTGACGAAACTGATGCCTCTATATTACTGTGGGCGTCGGTTGGGGGATCGTCTAGCGGTAGGACGTCAGTCTCTGGATCTGACTACCTAGGTTCGATTCCTAGTCCCCCAGCCAATTATTTTCCCACGCCGTCATCTTCAGATCTCCGCCTCGGTTCCATATCGCGCTGGGGGATCGTCTAGCGGTAGGACGCCGGTCTTTGGAGCCGGCTACCTAGGTTCGATTCCTAGTCCCCCAGCCACTTTCTTTTGACCACCCCGCTATTTATTTCAACGACGCCAAGTCGATCACGAATCTGAATCTGACATCCCCCTTGATGACGCGTTCGTAGGCTCCGTTCACTTGTTGGATCGGAATCACTTCAGTAGCGTGCCGCCAGTGGACTGTTGGGTGGGGATTGCCGGTTGCGCCCTATGGGAAGGTGGACGATCTGTTTTTGGACTGTTGCTTAACTGTTTTGCTGTGCCTCTGTGTCGCCGTCTCCCTCCAACGAGTCGGGGAGCGAGGTGTCCAGCGTGAGGGTGGGGCCTGGTATGCGATACCGTTCCGCTGCCCAGGCGCCGAGGTCGGTCACTTGACATCGTTCAGAGCAGAAGGGGCGCCAGGGGTTGCCTTTCCAGGTGCTGGGTTGGTGGCAGAGGGGACAGGTCATGCCCGGCATTGTACCAGGTGAATGCGAGGATCGGCCAGAGGTCAACTCGGGTGGATCGACGGCTTGGTGGCGACTCGCAGCAATCGATGCAGGCGCCGCTGATCGAGCTCCGAGAGACCGAGAAATTCGACTCCGAACTCCCCACCTTCACTCCAACGGACTGCGGCGGACTCGATCGTAATGGGCGAACCCAGATCAGTCGCCCTGATGAGGATTCTCACCGCTGAACCTGGCTGAACCGACGACATGCTGGTGACGGCGCATCCTCTGGCAGACAGATCGAACATTGTGCCTTCGCAGATCTCTGCCTTGTTGGTGCTGGAGAAGAAGACCTGCATCTCAACGGGGATTCGTGGATATTCTCGACACTCGATCATGCAGTCCTCCATCCGGTTCGAGGTTCCTCGTCATGCGGGCGCCTCATACTCCGGCTAGTCTAACAAACCCAGAGCTACGTCAAAGTAAAACATGGAAACTGTATCACGGATGGTGAGAGAGGGTTACAGCGCCGGAGATCTTTCGAAGGCTTTTACGGCGATTGCCTTCTGTTTCATAATCTTGACCATTCCGACATACGAGAAGTCACGAATAATACTGGTGAATTGTGAGCGGTAATTGCTTACGATGCTGACTCCATCGATGACCACGTCATAGACCTGCTATTTGTGCGCACGGTGAATCAGCTGAAAGTCGACCGGCTTGTCGATCTTCCGTCCCGTCATTTGAGCTTTGACTACAGCAAAGACATCCTCCCGAAACTCCCCCAGGAATACCACTTGTTCTTCGGAATGTTCGGTGATGAGGGCCACAAATTAGTCTCGAAGAAGTTGCACGAAAAGGTCAACGAACTCTGCTGGTCCCGATGGGAAAGCGTGGACAGGGGGTTCCCAGTGCATGTCTCGCCATTTCCTCGTAACCCACAGGATGTTTGATGATGTCTTCGATGTCGTGCCGCCGTTCTTCGGACTGTTCTGGTTGATTCAAAGGATCGTCATCGAGAGCTTGGATCAAATCGTTGGTTGTACCCTTCACCGCTTCGGCCGTGCTCGATTTAGTCTCGTTTGGTGTGGTGGTGGCCATCGAATGGGAGGCCATAGTCAGTCCAGCTACCATTTCCAAAAGAAACAATAGCTGTGCGAGCTTTATGATCATCACGTTGATGATGGTTGTCGCGTAAAAAGGCTCCTGTTAGTTGTTTTCTCCAGTTACCTCAAGCCTAGCAGGGCTGTTGATCCTGGAGAGTGGTGGCAGCAGGTCGGAAAGAGAGACAAGTTCAGGGAGAGTTCTGCAAAGGGAGAAGATTGCCGGTTCGTTACAGGGGCGACTGAGTATTTTCGATCTTCGCCCAGGCGTCTTTGAGTGGCAGGGTGCGATTGAATATCAATGTGCCAGAGGCCGAATCTGGGTCCGTACAGAAATATCCCAGGCGCTCGAATTGGTACCGTGCGCCGGGCACTGTCTGCCGCAAGCTGGGCTCAACCAGACAGCTCGTGATTCGCTCCAATGAGTTGGGGTTGAGATAGGTCGTCCAATCGTGGTCTGGCGGCACCTTCGCCAGGTCCGTCACCAAAAGGGGGTTATAGAGTCGGACCTCGGCTTTCACAGCATGGGTCGCTGAGACCCAATGGATGGTAGCCTTGACCTTGCGCTGTTCCTGGGAAGCACCACTCTTTGTCGTGGGGTCGTAGGTGCAATGTAGTTCGGTGACCTCGCCGGTTTTCGGATCTCTCGTCACTCCGACACATTTGATGATGTAGGCGTACCGGAGCCGCACTTCGCGTCCTGGGGCAAGCCGGAAAAATTTCTTGGGTGGATCTTCACGGAAATCATCTTGCTCAATATAGAGGACGCGTGCAAAAGGGACGTTCCTCGTCCCTGCAGACGGATCCTCAGGATTGTTGACGGCTTCCAATTCTTCGGACCGGTCCTCGGGATAGTTATCGAGGATGATTTTGAGCGGCCGCAACACAGCCATCACTCTGGGCGCACGTTTGTTCAGGTCATCGCGAATAAAGTGTTCAAGCAACTGCATCTCGACAATGCCCTCC
>VBOM01000303.1 GCA_005877535.1 Nitrospirota bacterium
TACCCGCGGTCGCTACCGCCCCATGTTGTTGTACCAGCCATGTTCCTTACCTCCTCTTACAAGCACTCGAAAAACACCCCTGTGCGTTGGTAGTGAAGACCCGTGCGAGAGTGGGAGCAATGACGACTCGTCAGAGGAGATGCGACTCTATGAAGCCGCTTGTGTTCACCAGGCCAGCCCGGGTGCTCCACAATGGCCATCGCTATGTGTGTGTTTCCCTAACGCTGGAAGGCGACAGCCGATGGAGAACCGGCTAGCGTAACTGACGAGAAGCCCGCCCGTGACTCGGCGGGCCGCTGTGGTCCGGTGGACTAAGGTCTGCCATTTACCTCCTCCTTGGTTCGGAGTTATTTGATGATTTCACTGCCCGTCGCGCGAAGAGCTGTCCGCCCATCACATGAATCGTTGTATGTACCACGTCATTATACCTCCCGAATTACAACGAGTGTCAATAAGCGGGCATCCAGAATTCCTCAGAGAGGGACAGGCATACCCTATGCCAGCCCTACACAGACTCCGGCGCAGAATGAGCAAAGAAAAGATAAGCACCAGTTTGGCAAAAACAGCACGGGCGACCCCGCACCGAAGTAGGAGGTCGCCCGTGGATGGCGGTTAGGACGCCGCCGGTCTCTCTATTTCCAGCCCACCGAAGCCGACTGCAGACTTAGTATGGGATCACATGCAAACAGTCCTTGCTCTCATTGTTCCAGACCACATCGCACAGGTTGGACATGCGCGCCACGATCTGCGCTGCCACGCCCCCGGTCCCCCCGAACAGCCCGCACCAGCCCAAGATCACGAAGCCCCAGTGCAACGGCGCGGCGAAGAGTTCATCGACGAACCAGAACGCATGGCCCCACTCGTTGAGCCCCACATTGGGCAGAATCATCAGCGGCCCCACGATCGCCCCCACCAAGGGAAACGAGACGTTCTTGCTGAACTGCGGCAGCCGGGTCATGGCATAGAGGTAACTCGCCACGCCACAGGTGATGTAGAGCGGGAACGTGAAGTAGAAGGCGAGGATATGGCTGGCGGTGAAGCTCGTATCGCGGATGATCACCTGATGCCACGACGCGTCCTGCTCGAGGGTATAGCTCCCCGCCCAGTAGACGCCGAAGACGTAAATCGCGAGCCACATCATCCAATAGAAATACCGTTTGAGCTCCGTCTTGGGATCCACGTTGGCCACGTTGCGATCCCGCGTACTCCAAATCCACCCCAGGGTCGCGGCCGAGAAGATGATGTTGGAGATCACGTTAAAGCGCCACAGCCCCATCCAGACAGTTTCGAACTCCGGCGTCATCGAGTCCAATCCGTGTGAGAACCCGAAGACGCGCTGATACACGACCTCGGCTCCCACCACCACCAACATGGTGAACCAGCCGATCTTGAGGGGCCTCGAATCGTACCACAGGGACATATCATACCCACGATCGCTACCTCCGAACGTTGTACTCGCCATACCCTGACCTCCTTTTTTAAGTAGTAATTGAGAACCACCCCTGTGCGTTTACGAAGCCGTTTGTGTTCATCGTGTCACCCCCGGTGCACCACGATGGGCTCACCAGTATGCGTACTGACGGAAAATGCTAACTCTCTTTAACATATGTGTCAACACATTCGTTGCACCAGAATTTTCCCAGACATTACATAGGCATAGCTCGCGCTAAATCCCCCGCAAACTCTGGCGGGGAATGAAGATCTCGGAAAGACAATAATCATCGAGATCAACTCGCATTATTGTATCCGGCAATTGACCCTTTACTCGAATGATCAAGATGGTGAACCTCTCGCGCCCGATCACCGTGGCCATAAGGGGAAGCGTCGCATACGAAGGGATCATCCAGTCGACTGTCCGGACATTCCTTCTAGAGGATTCCTTCAGGAAGGATCCGAGAACCCTGTATCCAGCCTTTCTGACTATCAATGTTCCTGCCGGAAACAATGAGGAGGAAGGCCGCGGACTGTGTGTCTAGCCCGCGTTACTCATGAATATTTCTGCTGCAATCGCGGAAACAGGAGTCAGAATCCAATGCGGTAATCTCTCTTCGCGCCACGATCATCCATAGGGCGCTCGACCTCGCAAGCGCGGTGGCGACGCACCTTGGCGCGGTCGCCCGTCGCCTAGGCATACGGGCTAGGAGAGGAGAGGCATGATGCGCCGAAGCTGCTTGGCAAAAATATAGCGGTTCACGGCTCCCCACATCGGGATAGGCAACCCTGCTTCGCGCAAGCCCTTCGCCGTATAGTGATGGCAATGGTGGAATAGATGATACGACGGACGGGCGACACAAAACCGACTGTTGCCGACAATGCCCACCGGCTCTTCCGATGCGATGGTCGCACGGAGATAGGACCGCAAGCTCCGATGCCCGGCTTCACTGATCTGAAACCTGAAGGCTTCAACCGGAGGCTTCCGTGTTCGCTCAGCCCAAATCGATTCATAAATCCCGACTTCGACGACGCCTTCCGTCGGCCACAAGAGCGCACGGAGGACCCCCGTAAATCCTTGACGCTTCTCCAAATACCACGCGCGCTCTGCATAGCCCCATTCTTCATAGACACGCGCCTCTCTTGGTGCACCATCAGTCCCGGTGACACCGTGGTCGCCTCTGACATGAAACACCGGTGCTTCGACAGGCAACGCAATCATTGAATGCGCAGCATCGAGTGACACGACAATTGAAATAGACACGCTTCTCTCCTCAAGTCAGGTCGTGCACTTCCTACACAATGCTTGTCGCCTGGATTGGAGGTGTCCTGCCAATGGCACTAGAAGAGGATGCGGGCAGAGGCTACTGCTATGCCAGAAGAGAGTCAACCCTAAAACACGGGATTTGTGAGGACACCTTTCTCACCCGTCCACCCACGGCACGCTGAGGTACCCCATTTTATATTTATATATAGCCTAGGCGAGGGCCTTCCGTTTCCTTCTCTGCACCATCACACCTTTCGCCCATGGGAGTCGCCGGACCATCCTTCACTGCGCGCATCGAGCAACCACCGCTATTCCATCTCTTCCTTGAGGGCGGGCTAGATGGTCTCCCACTGCGCGTGTCCAACGAGGGTCTTCTGAGACCGCGCGTTGCACGAGCACAGGAGAGCATCT
>VBOM01000304.1 GCA_005877535.1 Nitrospirota bacterium
TCCAGGTCGCACCCATGCGTGCGTTGTACTGTTCCGAGAATGCGATCAGTGACGGGTGTATGCGAAGCCATGATCAGATCCTCCCTCTGGTGTTCGGACGTTCACCGCAATCTCCCGCGTGCACTCCTTCGGCTTACGGTTTTCTTCCAGATCCAGGATAGACAATGCCGAACTCCTCGTCCGGCATGATTCGTTGCGAAAGCACGGCCAACTCCTCGGCCGCATCGTCCCCCAGACCATAGGCACGAATCTCCAGCATCTTAAGAAACACTCCCATCTCCCGCTTTGCGCCCCACTGATCCCCCAGGTTGACCGCTCCACGGATGCGGCTCAGTTCCTGAGCATACGGTGAGAAATTGTACTCAGGATATTTCTTCGTGAAGTACGTCGTCAGCCTGTTTTCAAGATCATCCAACCAGGTGACCGGTGGAGAGACATGTTCGGTAGGTGCAGCAGTAGCTAGCAAGATCGATGAAGTCTCACCGGCTTGAATGGAGTTTGGTGCAAGCACGGAGAAGACAGGCGGCACAATGATCGGTGCCAAGAGGGAAAGAAGGACTCG
Source organism: Nitrospirota bacterium (assembly GCA_005877535.1). GTDB lineage: Bacteria > Nitrospirota > Nitrospiria > Nitrospirales > Nitrospiraceae > Palsa-1315. Next base: position 563 of record VBOM01000304.1, read on the forward strand.
GCGGCGGACAGTCACCATGAGGACCCTCGTTCCGAAGGACCCGCATACTGAATGTGATGTGCTACGACCCAGAATCCGACGTAAGCGCGAAAGGGACCGTGGCGAGATCCGGCGCGCAAGATGACGGGCAAGAGCGCGCGGAAGATACAACAGCCACCGTCACTGGAACGTCACGGGATTATGCTACGCCGATAGAAATGCTCGGTCAACTGTCCCTCGACGGGCGAAGGGAGCCGACGGGCAGCCCGCTCGTCCTCCTGCTCGCGGAACGCGCGCCCTCTGAAGGGACTCGTTCGACGCGCGCATTCGAGGATCAACCAGGCCGCTTTGTGGAGAGATAGGTGAGCGGGCTCGAAAGAGAAAGGCGGGAATCGTCAGGCTATCCTTCTGCTCACAGAACGCGCACGATGAAAGGGATGGAATGACACCCGTGCCGATCCCTTGCTCGCAGAACGCGCACGATAAAACTGTGCTCGTCCGATGCGCGCAGTAAAGGGCAGCCTTGGCCACTCCCTTAACGAGAGACAAAGAGGATTGGAAGGCCCTCGCCCGGGCTAATGGCACGTCTCGGCGTGCCAGTGGGTGGGCGGGTGAGAAAGTTGCGCGTATTGGAGCTCATACCAGCCGCCCCGCTGGATACAGGTGAAGAGAGGGCTCGAGAAATCAGCCGAGAGATTGTCATCGATTCGGATAGGCGCCAGCATGTGAACTCTACCTCGTGGTCGAGCTTGCATCGGCGGTTCGCTTGTCGCACCAGTTTCGATCAGTGATAGGATTGGACATGTCCGGCGCATCGAGTGCTCCAATCAGCACGAACATCCCGCAGAGGATGGACCGTTTACCCTGGTCGCGATGGCATTGGCTGGTGGTGACGGCTCTCGGCGTCACATGGTTGCTGGATGGACTTGAGGTGTCGATCGTCGCAGCTCTCGGTCCCGTCCTCACGTATACCACCACATTGCACCTAACGGAGTCCGAAGTCGGGCTGACCGCGTCGGCCTACCTGGCCGGCTCTGTTCTAGGAGCCGTCGTCTTTTCCTACCTCACCGATCGGCAGGGGCGGAAGAAATGGTTCATGATCACGCTCCTGCTCTATCTGGCCGCCACGGTCTTGACGGCATTGTCCTGGAATCTGTGGAGCTTCATGCTCTTCCGCTTTCTGACAGGCGCAGGTATCGGTGGTGAATACGCGGCGATCAATTCCGCCATCGACGAACTCATCCCTGCGCGCTGGCGCGGGCATACCAACCTGGCGATCAACGGTAGCTGGTGGCTCGGTACGGCAGCCGGCGCGCTCCTCACCATTGTATTGCTGAACCCTCATCTCATTTCGGAACATCTGGGCTGGCGCCTGTGCTTCGGCTTGGGAGCGGTCCTGGGTGTGGGCATCGTGCTCATCCGGCGACTCATCCCGGAAAGTCCCCGCTGGCTCATGACCCATCGGAGGGTAGAGGAAGCAGAAGCGGTGGTCTCCAGCATCGAGGGCCAGATTTCGCGTGAGGAAGGATTAACCTCATTGCCGAAGCCAGAAGGCTCGATCACCGTCCATGCCAGGCCTCATGTGACATTGGCCACCGTGGCCCGCCAGCTCTTGAACAACAATCCCAGGCGCACGACGCTCGGCATCGTGCTCATGACCACGCAATCGTTTATGTACAACGCGATTTCGTTTACCTACCCCTTCGTGCTCACGAAGTTCTACGATGTGCCAAGCAGCAGCATCGGCCTGTACATTCTGCCGTTTGCGCTCGGCAACTTCCTGGGCCCGCTGCTGCTCGGCCGCTACTTCGATACCGTCGGCCGCAAGCCGATGATCAGTTTCACCTATGCCGTCGCCGGTTGCCTGTTGGCCGTGACAGGGTATCTGTTTTGGCAAGGCCTGTTCACTTCCGTGACCCAAACGCTGGCCTGGTCGTGCGTATTTTTCTTTGCTTCGGCTGGCGCCAGCGCGGCCTATCTGACCGTCAGCGAGATCTTTCCTCTGGAGATCCGCGCGATGGCCATTGCGTTCTTCTTCGTCGTGGCGCAAGGAGCCGGGATCGTCGCTCCTTGGCTCTACGGCAAACTGATCGAAACGTCCGCCACGAGTATTTTCTACGGCTACTTACTCGGAGCGGGCATGATGCTCGTGGGCGCGCTCGTCGAATTGTTCTTGGGGGTCAAGGCAGAGGGGCGGTCGCTCGAATCCATTGCTACGCCACTCTCGGCGGAGAAGATCCGATGAGCCGGAACAGTTAGCCGGCGGCCGCCAGCCTGGCGAACTGGTACTTCATCGCGTTGACTCGTGCGAGATAGTCTCGCACGTCGTGGTCGCCGCACCGTTGCCGGGGAATCGGCCGGAAGCCGCGCATTGCATAGGCATGGCCCGCCCCGGCTCCGCACAGGTGAATCACTGCGGCCAGATCCTGTTTCTTCTGCAGCGTCGCAGCGGCGATTCGCTTGTGTCTCATCGCGCTCTCGACCCCATGAGCCAAGAGGGCTGCTGTCAACTCAATGGCATGGCTCGGCATGACTCTGGTGTAGAGGCTGTTGAACCAACAAGACGTCACATCACCCCAGGCACCATCCTCGACCACCTTGTGATCGTGGATGCAGTAACGCTTTGCCTCGTGGAACGTCGCGTCGGTGATTTGGTACATGCCGACCGCGCTCGATGCCGGTTGGTA
>VBOM01000305.1 GCA_005877535.1 Nitrospirota bacterium
CCCTTCGAACCAGGGTATGCCTGCGAAGGGACAATTGGCCCAGAACGTCTCCCACACGGAATCTATCCAAACGTTCCCCCCCTCCTACCTCAAGGATAGTCATCCCCACTTCCTGCTCTTTTTAACTTCGTCCACATGCCGAAGAATCCGGTAGAGGCTACTCTTCATCAATCTCCTAAGAGACCTGTTGACAATACCATCACTCGCACAGTATTACTCGACCAATACTACCCGATGTAGTCTATGGGGAAGCCGCTCGTGGACCTGCTCTCCGTTTCTCGCCAAAAACCATACGTGGAATGGAAAGGAGGTGGCTTGTTTTGATCTCCCCGCGTTGTTCGCTTTTCATATGATGCTGATCGAGGTGGCAGCGCGCGAGGGACCACATTCTTGACGAGCCGACCTAAGCGGACTTGGTCTTCACCAGGCATTTGAATAAATTCCACACCGAACCGTCGTCCCTCGCACCAGCGTACCTTGGCCAATCCGACTCTGAGCGGAGGCGTGGCGTCAGGGACGAGCATTCTCATCTCAAGATAGGAGCCGGGCTGTACTCGTTTTCGGCTGTGGACGGCGCAGCCAGGGACAGACACGTTGAGCACGGTCCCCTCCCCCACATAGGCCTCACCAGAAAACACAACGGGGAAGTGTGTGTGGACTCGTTCGCAGTACCGAAGTTGCGTCATGGCGGTCGAGACTCCTTCTCGTTCAGACGATTAGGAGAACAGAGAGTAACACAGTCTCCTTCAGCACGCGAGAGACCCCTCGTTCGTGGGATCTGGCACAAGAAAGATTGAAGGGCCCCACATTCTCCAACAACCCGCAAAGTGTGGCAAGGAGAGCGGAAAAAAGGAAAGGCCCCACCCCAATCTCCCTACGAAAGTTGGGAGGCATGAGTAATCACAGGTCGTTGAAATAATTACATAACCAAGCATTTCCCCCTTCCTGTCATATGGTATAGAACCTGCGCTTAAAACGTCACAGGACCGGGTCAACTCCCAGGCACCATGAAAGACATGCCGAAGTCTTACACAGGTTTCGGCACAGGGGGGGAAAACAAAGATGAAAAGGGTCCAGCTCCACAACGAACCAGATAGTAATGACTCAGGACACCGGGGATTCAGCCTTAGGGGAGCCGCAAGAATTCTTGCCTGCGCAGTCGTGATACTGATAGCAAATTCGCTGTCCACTGTTCTCGCCGAAGTACAGGTCTATGGATACGTCCGCCCCATGGGTCAGGTGAGCCTCACAATTGTACCGACAAATGAGCCCGTCGTAGCCGTCCTCTGCAAGGCCCGGTATCATATTGGTGTGGCGGATCTAGAGCTTGAGCAAGCGGTCAGCCATGCGGCTCAGCAGCACCACGTTCAACCGGCCTTGCTCCTTGCAGTGATGAAGGCCGAGTCCTCCTTTAATCCGACTGTGGTCTCGAAGGCGGGAGCGGTAGGGCTCATGCAGCTGATTCCGGAAACCGCCATCCGGCATGGCGTGCGTAACCTGTATGACACGAATGAAAATGTCATCGGTGGGGCCAAGCACCTGCGCTACCTCCTGGATCGATTTCACGGAAACATCCGGTTAGCCTTGGCTGCCTATAACGCGGGGGAACGCAAAGTGGATCGATATGGTCAGATCCCACCCTATAAAGAAACACAGGATTATGTCAAAAAAGTGCTCGTATACTATCGTAGCTACAAGAAGGAAGGTTGGATCATGCCGGTCGTGATGACTGCCCCCTCTGCGCACGCTCGCCAACCGTACTAAATCGATCGCTTATGATCTCGTGTGGTCATGAGGAAGTAGTGATTGAGAGTAGTGGTCATCCGAAGAGACAGGGGCTTCGAGCGTCTGTAGGGATCAAGAAGCGAAGCCAAACGTACAATCAGAGAGTTGAGGAAGTGGAGCGTTAGGTGGGCTTTTCTGCAACGTAATCCAAGTACTTCCACAGTTCCTTGGCATCCGCTCCGGTGAATACCAGCGGGGTATTGTTCGAGGATCCGGCGAAAATGACCTTTAGCGACATATCATCTTGCCAAATCTGTGCTTCGCAGTAGCTCACAGTATCGAGGTTTAAGGTTTTCTTGCCAATACGAACAAAGTGCATAGTGTCTCCTTGACCTACTCAACCCCTCGCCGACTATATCACCGCATGGTCATCCGTCAAACGCTTACTGTATTTTCTGGCAAGGTCTCATGGACAAGAAGCGATCGAGAACTTGAAGATAGTTGAAGTTTCCGGGCTATGAATCAATAGGGAAGAAACGGGTGGTTGCGGGGAAAGGATTTGAACCTTCGACCTTTGGGTTATGAGGCTGATTAAGGCGTATTCTTGAACTCCCTGTCTTGACCCTGGTTTCCCGTTTTTCTCTTGGTAGACAAGGCGTTACCAGATTTCTATCTCATCTGTCTGTTCGATCTGTTTTGGTCTTTTCGGCCGTGTTTTAGCAAAAAAGTATCACAAGCTCTGCCTAACGGTTCGACGAGTCTTGTCTGTTTCACCACTTCGTCCCAAGGACAGATCCTTCAATGCTGTTGTGCCCCGCCTAATTTGTAGACAAGGAATGCTTCAGGAAATAGGCCGAACAGTGAAATCTGTCCAAATAATCAGGGTGAGAGACGGTCGTCGACCTTTTAACAGAATAGCGCGCGAGGGCTGCCAGATATCCTGTTAGAAGTGGAGTTTCGGAATCGACTGAATTCTTTTAAAAAAGATGGTCACAAACGGGAGCCGATCTGTCCACAAATTAAGTGGGGCAAGGCAATTATTTTATTCTACTAATCACGGGCAGAGGGCTGTTCCAACCCCACAAAGCTAGCAGGGCTTGTACAGAGCCATTTCACAGCTAACGTGCAATCCATCGTCTCGCGTACTTTTACGCCCAGCCTGTTGGAATCTTCCATCCCAGAGAGCCGCCAGTGGACCAGGGTAAGTTATTGATTTGTGGCTCCAGCTTGGCCCGACACGCGAGGCTTCATTCTTGCTCCACCGCTCATCCAGGATTTGTGCATGCCCGATGCACAGACGCGAAGAAAGGAGGATCCGAGCATGGAACAATCGAAGTCCGCACTTGACCACTATGAACGCGGTCGTGTGCTCAAGCACGCCCAAATGTTCGACCAAGCGCGCGAAGAGTTCCAACATG
>VBOM01000306.1 GCA_005877535.1 Nitrospirota bacterium
CGAAGTTCGAGGTATTCTGAATTTCGAACCCAGAACGTCGAACTTTGAGTCGCGCCTTTCTCGCAAATCTCACGCTTCACGATCCATGAACGAGGCCTGACGATTCCAGTATCCTGCTACACCCAATCAGTGGACTCCCGAGTCGGTCGTTCATTTACCCGTCCAGCGAGTGCCTCACGAATCGCTCGACTCATCCGATCGATCTCCCGCATCTCCGATGCAGAAACGATCCAGGCATCTGCCGGTTCCAGTTCGATGCGATAGTGATTCTTCCTCGTCGAGAACCATTCGATATAGGGATGAGGGATGAGATTTGGATGAGGGTCGAACGAGATCAAGTTCACATCCCCGATCTGTGGGTTTTCCATGTCACCAATCACCTGCCCGGCGAGATCCTCGTCCTCAAACCGACGATTCCGAAACTGAATAACCTGCCCCGCAATATCGGCCTTGAAGTTTCCCCGTAAATACACATCGACAGGACCGACCACCGCAAACACGATCTGCCCCACAATCGTTCCGTCAACGCGATTATCCAAAAACCCTTCCTCTACCCAGCGTCCATTGCCAAATTTTTGTGCCATCTGACTCCCTATAACGAGTTAGCCCACGTTGTTTGTGACGACTCGTCGAAAAATCGCATGGAGGCCAGGTGAGGGGCAAGGGGCACGAGGCGAGAGAAAAGACACTCCCACTGATCACCCCTAGCCTCTGGCCCCATACCGCTCACCCAAACATCAGCGATTGCCGCAAAAGCATTCATGGATAATCCTGGCTACGCCGGCTGGACCGTGCCGACCACGGGCAATGAAGACTTAGGGCCGCTTCCAAAAGCGCCCACCAACACCGCCAACAAAATGAGCCCACTTCCGACCCACCCCTGAAGATCCAAAGTTTCACCGAGAAAGTACCAGGAGAGCCCGGCCGCGTAGACCGGTTCTGACGCAAAGATCAATGCCACCTGTTGCGCAGGCACAATGCGCTGCACCCACATTTGTACGGCAAAGGCCCCGGTCGCAAGTCCTCCGGTCACCCCAAGCCCGATAAGCAACAACGCCGTCGGCGCAAATGCCTGAGCCGGTGCCTGTTCAATCAGAAGTGTGGGGAGCAACAGGACGACCATCGCCATCATTTGCCAGGCAAACAAGGACGGCGCATCGACCTCGCGCGTAAACCGTTCCAGACAGGCGATATGCGCCGCAAACGCAATCGCACAGACGAGCGTCAAGAGATCACCAAGATTCCCAGATGCGCTGGGCTTCACCAGCAGCCAGAGGCCCACCATGGCGATTCCGGTGGCCAACCACACACGCCGGTCGAATCGGCGCAGGATCAATGGCACGATGACGACATACAACGCCGTAATGAAGGCGGAATTCGATGCGGTAGTATAGTGGAGCCCGACCGTTTGGAGAACATAACCGAGTAAGAGCCAGCAGGTCGCGATCGCACTTGCCCGCAAAACCGCCGGCTCGCGGTGTAATCGAAATCTCCAGAGCAGATACCCGCCCCCGACCAGCAATGCTCCCAGCAGAAATCGGAGAAACAGAAACGCGAATGGTGGAATTTGCTCCAACACCGCTTTGGTAGCAGGGAACGTCGCGCCCCAGATGAACGTTGTCAGCAGAAGTGCAAATCGTGGCATGGAATCAAGTGATGAGTTACCTGGATTCGGCTATCTGAACCAATCCATCCACGTCCACCACGCGTCTCTTATTCACTGTTTAGGAGGCCGCGGAAAAACTACTTCGCATGCTAGAACTTCGATAGTTCGCACTTGTTCACAACGGGACGCTTAATCACGCGAGACAAGCGAGACGGGCCACACGACGTGGGAACCCGATCACTCCACGTCACGCCTTTCTCGCCTATCGCGCACGTCACCCACCACGGCCTGTGGCGCTGGGGATTTTTCAGCATTCTGCTAGGCTTTGCACAGCGGACAACGGCGCTGTTCCGTAGTCCCTGCCTGTTCCATCGCCGCTAACGCCCGCTCCTTGTCCGAGTAATCGAACCACCCGCCTTCCCAAAAATCGCTTGAAGAACCGATCGAAGTAGAAGGCACCTCAGAACAACGATCCTTATGGAGCGTGACTCGATCGATCGAACGCGCGATGTGGATCCAATAGGTCACAGAAACAGCACCTTACAGACAGACCGCACCATAGCCCATTTCTCGCGATTGCAGGCTTGGACACACTGCCGACTAGCAATCGGATTCCGATTCAATCTACGATGGATTCTCGTCGACGAATGAG
>VBOM01000307.1 GCA_005877535.1 Nitrospirota bacterium
ATTTAGTTCGTTTGGTTTCTCTGGGTCAAACAACAAAACAAACCAGATAAACCAGATGAACCAGATGAACGATAGACCAGATGAACCAGATCAACCAATCCTGCCTGTCTTGCGGCTATTCTGCTAGACAAAGGTGTGTCTGTCCGTTTAGGGTCATCTGAGCATGACTGAAGTCAACGATCTTTCACCACTTCCTCTTCCGAAGGCCCCGCGCCTGTCAAAGTCAAAATTCCTGTCCGGTCTTCAATGTCACAAGCGTTTGTACCTCGAAGTCCATCAGCCCTCTCTCGCGACCAAGCCGGATGCGGCGACCCAGGCGATGTTTGATATGGGAACAGAAATAGGGGAGTTGGCCCGGACTCGCTTTTCAGGTGGTGTTTTGGTGACAGCCGGTTATCGCCAGACCGAGGCTGCGCTTGCTCAGACAGAGTCCCTGATTCAGGACCCCACGGTGCCTGCGATATTCGAAGCGGCGTTTTTGCACGGTGGGGTGCTGATTCGCGCGGATGTTTTAGAGCGGGTCATCACCGCGGAGGGAGAGGCCTGTGGCTGGCGTCTGATCGAGGTCAAGTCTTCAACGAAGGTCAAAGACGTGCATCTCGAAGACCTTGCCGTGCAAAGCGAAGTGATACTGGGCGCAGGGCTGACGCTCGTCTCCGTCTGTCTCATGCATATCAATACCGGGTATCTGTATCGAGATGGGGCGATCGATCTGACAGAGTTATTTTCGATTCAGGATCTGTCCGAAGCTGTGGCTCAACGGCGGGCTGCGGTGCCCGAGCGGTTGGCTACGATGAATCGCATGTTGCTCCAGACGGAACCCCCTGCCATTGAGCCGGACCAGCATTGCCATACACCCTTCGATTGCCCTTTCTGGGAACATTGTACCAAAGACAAGCCGGCGCGGTGGATTCATTATTTACCGGGATCGAAACAGGTGGTCAGTCAGTTGACTCAACAGGGGGTGACAACAATCGACGAGATTCCAGACGGTACGAATCTGTCGCCCGTTCAACGTCGTGTAAAGGAGAATATCGAGTGGGTGTCTGCGAAGCTCGGTCCTCTATTGAACGCCGTGCAGTATCCTGTGCATCACCTCGATTTTGAAACGGTCATGCTGGCAGTGCCTCGGTTCTCGGAGACGAGACCCTATCAAGCCCTCCCGGTTCAATGGTCGAATCATATTGAACAGGCAACCGGCGAGCTGCGCCATGAGGAGTTTCTGCACAAGGATGTGAGCGATCCTCGGAAGTTTCTCGCCGAATCCTTGCTGGAATCTCTGGGGGATCGAGGGAGTATCTGCGTCTATTCGCCATACGAACAGTCCATCTTGGAGGGGCTGGCCGTTGCGTTTCCATCACTCAAGCCGGCGCTCTCACGCATCGTCAGCCGCCTGTGGGATCTCCACCCGATTATTAAAGACCATTATTACCATCCGGCATTCGGCGGGTCCTATTCCATCAAGTCGGTGCTGCCTGCGATGGTTCCTTCCCTTGCCTATGATGATTTGGCGATTCAAGAGGGAGGCCATGCCGCCAGTCAGTACTACCGCATGGTCTTTGTCGAAACGGATTGGGTCGAACGGGCGACGATTGAAGAGGCCCTGCTGCGATACTGCGCGCGGGATACCTTGGCGATGGTCGAGCTCAGGCGAGCGTTGAAGGAAAAGGCGCAGATGAATGGGGGATGAGGTCCTGATTCAAACAGGCTGCGCGGATGCTCAAAATGCCGTCCTGCAAGCGGAGAGGTGCGAGAGTGGCCGAATCGGGCAGTCTCTCATGCTGGTAGGCTTATCATGCCTGTGCGATGAGATGTCTATGGGGTCTTCAGACGGATATTGATTCGGTAGCGGCCAAACTCCGCGGGTTTGACGGAAGCCAGCTCGACGATACAGATCAGATGACCGGCCGCGATATCCTCTGGGGTCATGGTGGACTGGTCACACCTCACGAAAAAAGCCTCCCCCGGTGTTTGCCCCCGCAGCGCTCCTGTCAACCATACGGTCGCCAGGTAGCCGCGCAATTGTCGGCCGAGTTGGCTCCACAACGGAGGGGCATTGGTCTCATACAAGACCCATTGGAGTTCGTGGTCACACCAGGTTTCGAGCAATGCCCTCAAGGGATCCGAAACGGTTTGAGTGCAGCGCTGTCCTGAATCGATCTCTTCGACGAACACGTGTGAAGCGTGACATGTTGGCATTTAGGCCTCCAAGGGTAATTTGACCTGCTCTGCGCAGAGTCGAGACAGCCCAAGCTTGTGCTGCTGAGACAAGCGGAGGAACTCTACTCCGGCCCTTTCCTCCTCAACCCACCGTACTTTACCCAGATCAATTTGCATGGCCGGCCCCTCGTCCAGGTACACCTTGAGCGTAATGTACTGATCGCGCCTGAGGAGTTTTGTGAGAGAAAGCTCGCACCCTCTGCGGGAAATATTTGTCACCTGTCCACGTACAAGTCCTACTTTGTCCGCGACGATTGTGTTGAAACTTGCCACCTTCCGAACGTCCATCCGTCGGTCCATCCCGTGAACGTGACAATCCTGTACAGAAACAATGGGCAATATAACCTCATAACCTCCCCATGCGAAGCCCTCCTTCACATGCGCTTATGACCACGAGTTCAGCAATCCTCATGCCGAACGAATCTCGCCATCAACATTCGCAAGTTCGTGAATTCTGAGAGGGGAACGCCCGTGTGAACTGTATTGATGTATCAAAATCCATACGGAGGCAAAAAAAACAATATAGCAGTGAGTGGTTCTGCCCCACTTAATTTGTAGAGAAGGATTGCGCTAGAAAATATTCCGGAAACACAGTGAAATCTGTCCAAATGATCGGGGTGAGAGATGGCCAAAGCTCCCGAGATTCTCCTTTGGCTGTTGAATATCCTCTCTCCAAAAGATGCAGATAGCTCCGGGACCACTGGTACGCCAACAGGAGAAACTCCGTGTCCCCCTTCGGACCAACACACACCACTCCGTCGCGTCAGAAGGATCCGCCGGCCACCACAATCGCCTCCGCCAGGATCGCCGCTATCTCCTTCCAGCTCTGATACCCCGCTCCCCCATCTCTAGGGCCATCACTGACGAAATGCCACCCAGAATAAGAGGGCAAGCTTTGGGGCGATT
>VBOM01000308.1 GCA_005877535.1 Nitrospirota bacterium
CGATACCAATCCAGGCAACCATGGCCCAATGGATAGTTTCTACCGCCGCGATAGCGTCGGCATTGTCTATCACGGCTCGGAACCTGGCACACCCTTTGAAAAACAACTCGTGCCCTACCAGATCGTGCGCTTCCCCATGAAGGTCTCGTCGTCATTCCCACAATTCAATCGCAAGGAGCTGGACTTCGGCACCGATCTGGATCAGGACGGCATCAATGAAAAGGCCGATGCGCAAGGTGATGCCACAGTGGTGGGACAAGAATCGGTCACTGTGCCGGCCGGCACGTTTAAGGATGCCGTGAAGGTGGAAGCGCGCATGCATATGCAGATTCATCTCTCCCGTATAAAGAGGACGACCCAGGGCACCGATGTGATGACCGCCTGGTTTGTGAAGGGCGTGGGCCTGGTCAAGTACGTCGAGCGGCAGGAACTTTCTTCGTTGGAAGACCATGGCGTGGTCACAGATATCATGGAAGAGCTGGAATCCTACGAGATCAAGCCGTCGAAGGCCTCACTCGGGCGGCGCGAATCCTCGACGGAGGGTCTGCTCGCTGACGACGCGGGTGACCACGAATTGCGTCAGGTACTCTTCACCCCCGGCTTTCGCTCCGATTCCAGAGAGCCGATGGCCTCCAAACGGCTGGCGAGCGACTAATGCGCCGGTGATCGGACGGTTCAGATAGAGATTCCCGACATCGAACCGTTGAGATGCCAGTTCCAGATTGGAAGGGCTTCGTGAATAGACTCCACCGGTGAGTGCATAGGCCGTCGAATTTGCCAGGGATAGCGCTTCTTGAATGGAAGCGGCCTTCAGCACCGCAAGGACCGGCCCAAAGATTTCCTCTTGGGCAACTCGATGTGTCGGCACCACATCCGCAAAAACCGTCGGCCCGACATACCACCCTGGTCCCGTCACAATCCCTCCCACCAACAGGCGGGCTTCCTTCTTCCCAATTTCGATGTATTCCTGAATTTTCGCCTGCGCTCGACGATCAATCACCGGTCCGACCTGCGTACCAGGCTCTTCCGGGTTTCCGACCCTCAGGCTCAGCACTGCTTCTTTGAGGCGCTCCAGAAAACTATCGTAGATCGCAGCGTGCACGATTGCCCGCGAACAGGCGGAACATTTCTGTCCCGCATAGCCGGTGAACGATGAGACCACTCCGGTGATCGCGTCATCGAGATCCGCAGTCTCATCCACGATGATCGCGTTTTTTCCTCCCATTTCGGCCAGCACCCGCTTGACCATGTGTTGCCCCGGCATAAGAGTTCCGGCGTCTTTCAGGATGCCGAGCCCCACGTCTTTGGAACCGGTAAACGCGACTGTCGCGATTTCAGGATGGCGCACCAACGTTCGTCCGATGTCGGGCCCACCAGGTAGACAACAAAGTACCCCTTCAGGCACACCAGCCTCCCGCAGGAGCTCCGCGAGCCAGTGCCCCATCATTGGCGAACGCTCAGAAGGTTTGAAGATCACGGGATTTCCGGTCACGAGCGCCGCCGATACCATGCCGGTGGGAATCGCCAGCGGAAAATTCCAGGGGGCAATGACGGCCGTCACTCCACGAGGGCTATAGAGACGCTGGTTCAGTTCACCCGGTTCATGTCCTAACCGTCTTGGGGAAGCGAGCCTGCGCCAGTCTCCCGCATAAAACTCCAGAAAGTCGATCGCTTCCGCGAGATCCGCATCTGCCTCCCGCCACGGCTTCCCACATTCGACTATCTCCCATGCCGTCAACTCATCGCGTCGCGTCCTCATGAGTGCGGCAGCGGCACGCATGATGTCCACTCGCCGTTCTGTTGTGCGGTCGCGCCAGGTTTCCCTTGCCTGAACCGCCCGACGCACCGCCTGTTCGACATCCTCCGGGCTTGCGCTGGACAACCGGCCCACGACTTCATCTGGACGAGCGGGGTTGCGAGACTCGATGACAGGCCCTGTCAGGCGCAGCCCTCCGGACGACGGAGTCCACTGCCGACCCACTTGCACCCGCACCGTCGCCAAGGCCCTCTGCATTGCCATTCGGTTGTCGGCTTGCGCAAAATCCCGCTGCGGTTCATTTCGAAACTCCTGCATACCAACCGGCTGAGATGCGAGGGGATGTTTGTGAATCAGTCCCTCAAGAACAGGAGGAGCCAACAATCTGTTCAATGGCTGGGATTCCATATACTCCTTCCGCAGGAACGATTCATTCGAAGTATTTTCCAGCAATCGTCGTACGAGATAGGCCATGCCAGGAAGCAGATCTCCCACCGGGGTATAGAGCCGCAAGCGACGCCCATACTGCGTAACCGCATGCTGAAAGGGCTCGGCCATGCCGAAGATCATCTGATATTCCCAGGTCTCTGGAGGGAGCCCGAGGGATTCCGCAACCGCTTCGATGTGCGCCAAGGTACGGAGATTGTGCGTACCGAAGGCCGGTCGAATCAGGGATGTCTGAGATAAAATACGATGCGTGAGCACTTCATAGTTGGCATCCGTCTCCACCTTGCGCTCGAAGAGAGGAACAGCCCAGCCTCGTTGTCGATAGCGGATCATGTCAGAATCCCAATAGGCTCCTTTCACCAGTCGAATCGTGATGGGCGCCCCACGTCGGTGAACCCAAGACAGGAGTCCCTCGATATCTCGTTCCGTTTCCCGATGGTAGGCCTGCAACGCGAGACCCGCATACGGATAGGCCCTATATGATGGCTCTACGAAAAGCCTGGTAAAGATCTCTACCAGCAAAGCTTTCGTATCGGCTTGTTCCATATCGAAGATCACCGACGCGGGAAGGCGCATCGCCAGATCGAGGATCGGTCGAAGCCGCGTCGCAACAGATTGGTAGCTTCCTTCCGGATCAATCGGGTCGAGGTGTGGAGAGAGGGCGGAGATTTTGATGGAGAGCTGGACTCGCGGTATCGGTCCGAGATGGTC
>VBOM01000309.1 GCA_005877535.1 Nitrospirota bacterium
ACTCTGGTGCGCCGTGGAGGTCTATCTCTCGACACGAGGCAGCCAGCAGACCGTCATTGCCGGCTATCCCTGGCTCACCGACTGGGGACGAGACACCTTCATCTCGCTGCCGGGACTCTGCCTGGTAACAGGCCGGTGGGAGATAGCCTGGCAAACCATCGAATCGTTCGCCGCGCATATCTCGCAGGGCATGGTCCCGAACCGCTTCCCTGACATCGGCGAGCAGCCGGAGTACAACACGATTGACGCATCACTCTGGTTTGTCCACGCAATTGAACGGTATTTCGTCTACAGCAAAGACGAAGCGCGCGTCCGCGCAGTGGCCTGGCCTGCGGTGAAACACATCATCGACGGCTATCGGCAAGGCACTCGCTACAGCATCCATATGGATGAAGACGGGCTCATCGCCGGAGGCGTGCCCGGCGCGCAACTCACGTGGATGGATGCGAAAGTCGGCGACTGGGTCGTCACGCCGCGTCATGGAAAGCCGGTCGAGATTCAAGCGCTGTGGACGAGGACTTTGGAAATCGGAGAACGTCTTGCCACGAAATTCGGCGAGCCAGCTTATGCGGTGCGCTGCCGAGAGGATCGGACGCGAGCCGTGGCGTCCTTCCGCGCGAAATTCTGGAACGAAGCAGGCGGATTTCTCTACGACGTAATCGCGGACCAGAGGGCAACGATGCGTCGATTCGTCCCAATCAAATCTACGCGGTCGCCCTCTGCAACGACCAGGTGACCGAGGAACAGGCTGAGCAGATCCTCCGGATCGTGGAGGACCATATGCTCACGCCGGTGCGGCTGCGGACTCTCTCGCCAAAGGACAACCGGTATCGCCCGCGGTACGAAGGCGCGGTTGCGGAGCGAGACGGAGCCTATCATCAAGGGACAGTCTGGCCGTTTCTGCTGGGACCGTTTGTCATAGCCTGGCGGAAGGTCAACGGCAACAGCACGGCAAAGAACAGACAGGCGCGGGCGTTTCTCGATGGGCTGGAGGGCCACTTCCATGACGCCTGTCTCGGCCAGGTCTCGGAGATTTTTGACGCGGAAGCGCCGGACCGGGCACGGGGTTGCTTCGCGCAGGCCTGGTCGGTTGCAGAACCCTTGCGGGTCCTGATCGAAGAGCTCGATGCGAAGGCCAAAGCCAAGCCAATTCGTGAGAAGTGAGTGGTCATACGCCGGCGTAAGGAAACGCCCCCACTGCCTCCGCAGAAAAAGGGAGCGAGCGTGCGACATGCCGGAAGGAGCCGCAGTCCTGGGCAGGCCGATCGGCGCGATAGCGGAGCATAAGACGGTTAATCGTTGCCCAGCCATACATGATCACGACGTTCCTTGCTCGTCTCGAACCATCGCACGTTCGCGCGCTTCACCGGCCTCATGGCCGGCCGCCTTGTAGCCGCTTACATTAGCCTCGAGGCGCCATTGTCCGCATGAGCATGAACCCGGCAAGGACCTTTGCCTCGGCTCTCCCCGCCTATCTCAGAATCGCCTTCTGTGTGTATCAGACCGCCCCGCCGCTTGGGATGCTGCTCGCCGCCGAAGTCTATGCCAAGATAAAGAGTCTCCAGCAGGTCTTCTGCGTGAAGTTGAATCACCAAAACACCAAACGCTGTACCTTCCGCAGCAACTATCCGGAGCTGTTACGGGCCAAGACCTCGCTCACAACGCCAGAGATCTTCTAATCCCGCTGACACTGCCCCTCATTCTTTGCGATTGCGCCTTCCTATCGAAGCCGTGCCTCTCGGTTCTCTCCTAGGAAAAGCCTGGCGATCCCTAGTGAGACTTCGTATGCAAATCAACCACAGCCTGAGGCGATTTGGCTCCGCGGGCATACGACAGGACAGTGAGCCCTGTAATCCCCTCCTGAAAACACTAACTTTTCAGCGACTTGTTCGTACCCTCCGATGGCATCCAGATTGCTAGGCCGTACATTGAGTGTTAACTACGATGATGTCATCCACACAAAAAACCACCGAACTTCGATGGACCCAGGTCTCCCTGGCTGTGACGGCTGTGGCCACCGCCTCGCTCGCCTGGTCGACCGGTGACGTGGCATGGACCGCAGCGGAGCAGGGCCAGATCGGCCGGTTTTTCGAAGCGATTCTATTCGGCGCGCTCGCTGGGTTTTTGGTCTACGGCAACCTCTGTTATCAGGTGGCGCGCTTCGGACAGCTGGCCCGGCCCCACGCTCACCAGAGGTTCCGGATGGATTCGCCCGTTCCGTTTATTCGCAAATCGGCACCGGCCGTGACCGTCCTCGTTCCATCTTACAAGGAAGAAATCCCCGTCATTCGCCAAACGCTGCTGTCTGCCGCGCTTCAGGATTATCCTAACAAACGCGTGGTCCTGTTGCTGGACGATCCTCCCAATCCCAAAACCCGTCATGCTCGGAAGGCGCTCTGGGCCGGCCGGACCTTA
Organism: Nitrospirota bacterium; assembly: GCA_005877535.1. GTDB lineage: Bacteria > Nitrospirota > Nitrospiria > Nitrospirales > Nitrospiraceae > Palsa-1315. The sequence goes on from VBOM01000309.1 coordinate 2,416, forward strand.
CCGTTCAATTTACAGACCTTGCTCAAGGAGCCGGCTGAGTATGTCGCGCAGGCCCACGCTGCCTTTCTCGATCGACGAGCCGCAGGGAATCGGAACCTTGGAGACGAATGTGTGGGCCTCTCCGACTGCTTCAGCTGGGCGTCAGCTTGGTTTGAAACCCAAGCCAAGTATTCTCCAGAGGAGTCGCACACGGATATCTGGTTCGTGGAACAGGTCTTGACCCAGCCAGCCGAAGCCGGCCGCGAACAGGCGGCCCAATGGTTTAGACGGAGAACACAGATCGACGCCCTGTCTGCCGACCGCATCCTCGACGAGATTGACGCTGCCTATGCTCAGCTGGCCGGTCGCTTCCACGTGGAGTTCGACGTATTCGAACGCAAGCAATACAGCAATCTCTCCCAAGAGCCGAACAAGGCCATGAACCTGAACAGCTACCTCGGCCTCATGGGCACACGCGTGAAGCCGGTTTTACTGAGGGACGGGGTCCATCTGGAAGAAACCTCGGTGCTCACCGGGAGTCGCGTAATCCCCGATACGCCCTATGTGATCACGCTCGACGCCGACAGCCTGCTCCTGCCGCAGTATGCCAGTACCTTGGTTCGGCTGATGGAACAGCCCGAACATGCGCGGATGGCCGTAGCCCAGACGCCCTACAGCGCCTTTCCCAACGCACCGGGCAAGATGGAACGGACCGCCGGGGCCACGACTGACATCCAATATCTCGTGCATCAAGGGTTTACCCGATTCGGCGCCACGTTCTGGGTCGGCGCGAACGCCTTGCTGAGAAAATCGGCGCTGGAAGAAATTTGCGTCGAAGAGCGTGAGAGCACGGGCCTCGTCCGCCGTTATATCCAAGATCGTACCGTCATCGAAGATACGGAGTCGACTGTTGATCTTTTAAGCAAGGGGTGGTCGCTCTACAACTACCAGCAACGTCTCGCCTATAGCGCCACGCCGCCCGATTTCGGCTCCTTGATTATTCAGAGAGCGCGCTGGGCGAACGGAGGATTGATCATCCTCCCGAAACTCCTGTCGTTCTTACGCCGCACGCCGAAACAGCTCGGCACCATCGCGCAAGGGCTGCTCCAGATCCACTATTTGACCTCGCTCGCATTTGCACCGTTGAGCGTGCTGCTCCTCTTGGTGATTCCCTTCTCCTCGGATGTAATGACGGCCTGGATGCCGCTGGCGGCGCTCCCCTACTTTGCCCTGTACGCCCGCGATCTCGCGCTGACCGGGTACAGGCCGATGCAGGACTTGCTCCGTGTCTACGCCCTGAACCTTCTCTTGATTCCCGTGCACCTAGACGGGGCTCTGAAGTCGATGCAGCACGCCATCCTGGGCACCAAAATTCCCTTCCGCCGAACTCCGAAGATCTCCGGGCGCACGAGAACCCCGGCGCTGTATCTCTCCTTGGAACTCGCCATGGTGCTGCTGAGCACCGGATTAGCCCTCTACTATGCGGCGCAGCTGCGCTGGATCTCCGGAACCTTTGCCCTCGCGAACGCCGGTCTGGTGCTGTACGGAATCTGGCAGTTCGTGGGCTTCTCGGAGATGAAAGAGGATATGGTTCACGGATGGCATGAGTTCCTCGACCGATACAATGCGCTGTGGTCACTGCAGGGAGTGAAAGACCGAGTGCTCGTCCGGCTCGCGCAATCGACTGACTGGATGTATACGGTCGCCCCAAAGATAGGACGAGCCAGGCTCTTCACCTGGCAGGTGCTGTGGAGCGTGATTGCGGTGCTCGAAATGATGTCGCCGGCGCTAGCCTCGGGCGACACGAAGGGGGGACTCAATCCGATTCAAGTTGAAAATCAAAAGACCGGGACCATCGCTTGGACCCTCACGAACCCAGCACGACATCATGAGATCGAAGGCTACGCTTCCTCCGCCAGTGTCAATCGCGGGGAGTCAATTCGTCTCTACGTCCATACCGAAGCACCGAGTTACCGCATGAACGTCTATCGCATGGGATGGTACAACGGACTTGGGGCGCGCGAAGTGCTCCCAACCCAGAAGCAAGCCGGGCAGCGGCAACCCGCGCCCTATCGCGATCCCACAACCAGGCTGGTCGAATGCCGTTGGGAGAATCCAATGACGCTGGCCATTCCGTCTCAGGAACAGAACTCAACCGAATGGACGTCCGGCTATTACCTCGCCAAGTTGACGGCGGAACCGACTGGAGAAGAAAGTTACATTCTGTTCATTGTGCGCGACGATCAACGACCCTCAACCTATCTCTTGCAGTCCAGCGTTACAACGTTTCAAGCATACAACAATTGGGGCGGGGCCTCACTTTACGACTACAACAGTCCCCAAGGACGCGCCGTTGCCGTCTCCTTCAATCGCCCCTATGCTGTCAGCCCGGACCAGGGTTCGGCCGATGCCGCAGGTGCCGGGCCGTTTCTCCGCGGGTGGGAATACAACATGGTCCGATGGCTCGAGCGGTCGGGGTACGACGTCAGCTACACCACCAACATCGACGTGCATGAACAAGCCGACTTGCTTCGATCCCATCGCGCCTTCCTCTCCGTAGGACACGACGAGTATTGGACCTGGGACATGCGGCGCCATGTCGAGGACGCGAGAGATCATGGCGTCCACTTGGGATTCTTCTCCGCGAATACCTGTTATTGGCAGGTCCGCCTGGAACCGAGTCGGTGGAATCAGGAACCGGACCGCACGCTCGTGGCCTATAAGGAACAGGCCCTGTCCGGCGATCCCGTACTGCTCGACCGCGACCCGGCGAACGATCACCTCGCCACAACGAAATGGCGATCGGCGCCAGTCAATCAGCCGGAAGCCGCGCTGATCGGCGGCATGTATATCGAAGGCACTCCGTTGGGGGATGGAGATCTTGTGATCGAGACGCCTCCGACATGGGTCGTGCAGGGAACCGAATTGGAGCGCGGCACCCACTTGCCCGGACTCCTCGGCTATGAAGTCGACGGATTCGATGAGGCCTCCCCCGCCAACACGGCTGTCGTCGCGCGTTCGCCCGTGGGCAATCGATTTGCCGCCTCCACGATCTACACGGCGCCCAGCGGGGCCGTAGTGTTCAATGCCGGATCCATGCAATGGATCTGGGGGCTCGATGACTATCACGCGGCACTGTCGGACCACCCGCGCCTCAGTCCCGCCGTTCAACACATGACGCAGAATATTCTGGAGCGGTTTCGCCGCAGCTCCACATCGATGCTGGCACAGGATGGGCCGGGGTCATGAGCGCGCGCGCGCTTGGTCCAAACGCCATTCCTGCTGCTCGGTCTGCTCCCCCCAACCTCATCCGGTTCGACACCGGTATAGCGGCGCTCACGCTCCTGGTCGCAGCCAGTTCGGTATTCATGGCGCAGACCTCGCAGCTCCCCTATCTATGGGCCGCCCTTGCGACAACTGCGATCTGTGCCTACATCGCCTGCATCAGTGAACGTTCGTGGATACGGGCACTCTGGATTAATCTCGCCATCCTCTCTTGCACCCTCGGCGCAGTCGAAGCCTATTTCTGGTCGAAAGAGCCGCTCGAGCGCCAGATGCAATACAGCGAGGGGTTCTTCGTCCCCGATGAAACGCTAGGCTACAAGCCGGTAGCGGGAGAGACTCTCTCTCATCGCACCAGCATTCGAAACAAACCGCTGTATCAGGTGAGCTACACCATCAATA
>VBOM01000214.1 GCA_005877535.1 Nitrospirota bacterium
GAGGCCGAGCAGCGACCCAATCTTCAGATTGGCTTCCACAATCGTGCCGTGCGTATCCATCATAAGATGGCCGACCGGGGAAAAATCATAGAGGTCCATATAGCGGTCGCGCGCCGCTTCGAGCTCCATCTGGGTCCGGCGGAGCTCGTCGTTCTGCATCTCCAGCTCGATCTGGTGTACTTGTAGTTCGTGCACCAGCCGTTGCACATCCTTGACCGGCATGGCCGCGACATCGCGCTTGGTCGTCCTGAGCAGGTCCTCCGCCTGGTGGCGAAGCCCAGTGAACTTCGTTGTTCTGTCTGATTTCTTGTCCATCACATGGCCCTTCTCAAGAAAGGTTGAGCTCAAGACAGGCTGAATCAAGGTTACAGTTCAGTCCGGGTCAGGGCTTCGCTCAACCTGAGCCTCAACCTTCACTTTTCCTTCTCTTCCCTTCCCTCCGCTTTCCTCTTCCCCTTCCCGCACCCTCATCTCTTCCATGGCCAAGAGAATTCGGTCTGGCTGCCCCGCTGTCTGATCGAGGCGACGACCATTGAGAACCAGCACCTTGCGGCCGATGTTGGGAAACGTCTTGCCCACGATGAAGTCCTGGAACGAACTGTGCTTCGGCAGAATTTCTTCCAGCAGCCGACGCAACTTGGGAATGTTCCAGGCCCCGTTGCAGAGGTGGTAGAGGAGCTGCAGTTCGACTTCACGTGGCGTCAATTGAAAGGTCCGGTAGAAGGCCTGGTTGGCCGAAACCACGCGGAGCTGTTCGTCCAGCACGAGCATGGGCTCACGCACCGTCTCTACGATGCTGGCGGCCATGCCGTGCAGGGCTTCAGCGACCTCCTCAGCTTTCTTCATCTTGGTGATGTCCAGAAACGTCATCACAAGCCCGTCGATGATGTTCTTGGAGGTTCGATAGGGTAGGATCCGCATGAAGAACCAACTCCCGTCGGCGGTCTGAACGTTCCGCTCCTTGACGACAAGCTTTTGGAGCACGTCCTGCGCATCCTCCACCAACCGGTCAGAAGTCAGCTTCGACACGATGTCCGAGAGCGGGCGTCCGACATCGATGTTGATCAGGTTGCTCACCCGCTTCGCCTCCGAGGTGAACCGCTTGATGCGTAGCTCGTTGTCTAAAAAGATGGTGGCCACCTCCGTACCGTTCAGGAGATTCTGCAGATCGTCGTTCACGTTCGATAACTCCTCGAGCTTGCCCTGGAGTTCGGAATTGACGGTCACCAGTTCTTCATTGAGGGATTGCAGTTCTTCCTTCGTCGTCTCCATTTCCTCATTAGTGCTTTGCAGCTCTTCGTTGGTGGATTGCAGTTCCTCGTT
>VBOM01000215.1 GCA_005877535.1 Nitrospirota bacterium
TGTCGGAGGACCGGGCGCCGGTTCGAGATAGGCTCCGGTGTGCCCATGGATATGGACGACCTCGCCCCGGCCGTTGACGACCACTGCCGGCGGCGCGTAGCTCAATACCAACAGCTTCTGAATCAGCATGGGAATCGAGGCTGGGCGCGTGGCGGGGAGGGACACCTCTGCCTCCGCACGGGTCTCGGTGGTCCCTGTCATCAATCCACCAGAAAACCGTTCCAGGTGAGGCAGGGTGCTGGGCTCCGCAGTCCGCCTGAAGAGCTTCCATTTCCGGTCGATGACGGTGAAGAGACGTTCGAACCCGCTGATCGTTTCGGACGTACCGAGTAGCAGGAGACCCTGCGGCTTCAAGGCATAGTGGAACAGCGGCAGGAGTTTGTGTTGGGCCTTAGCTTCCAGATAGATCAGGAGATTGCGGCAGGACAGGATGTCCAGCTTCGTAAACGGAGCATCGGTCAGGATGTTATGCGTCGCAAACACCACCAGATCCCGAATCTCCTTCTTGACCCTATAACGGTGGTCTTCCTTGGTAAAGTACCGGTGCAGTCGCTCCGGGGCGATATCCCCGGCGATACCGATCGGGTAGAGGCCGACGCGCGCCGTCTCAATGGCCCGGCTGTCGACATCGGAGGCAAACACCTGGACGGTGAAGCGGAGATTCCGCTGCGTCAGATACTCCTTCACCATGATGGCGAGGGAATAGGCTTCCTCTCCGGTGGAACAGCCGGGGATCCACACGCGCAGGGTCGCGCCCTCGGGCTTGCCCTTCAGGAGAGACGCCAATCCCTTCTGAACGAAGACCTCGAACACCTGCGGGTCGCGAAAGAAGCTGGTCACCCCGATGAGCAGCTCCTGGAACAACGAGTCGAGTTCATGCGGATTCGCCAGCACGAACCGGAGATACTGTTTCGGGGTCTCGATCTGATGCACGTTCATCCGGCGTTCGATACGCCGACGAATCGTGTTCTCTTTGTAGAGCGCAAAATCGTTCCCGGTCCGATCGCGCAAGAGGATGAAGATCTTGCGCAGCCCCTGAATGGCATCAGGTTCGGGAAGAGGCAGCAGGGGCTTCGCTAGACTGTGCGCGTATGCGCGCAAGGGCTCTGACATTTGGCCCGCCGGTTTGGCCACATCGACCACCCCGGCGGCGATGGCGCTGCGCGGCATGCCCTGATACTTGGCCGATTGCGGATCTTGCGCGATCGTCATGCCGGACTCGGCCTTGATCGCTCGCAACCCCACTGTGCCGTCGGTGCCGGTCCCGGACAGGATAATGCCGACCGCTTGTTGTTTCTGATCCTCCGCCAGCGAACGGAAGAAATAATCGATGGGCAGCGGCACCCGCTCTTGCGACGCTGGCTCCATGAGGTGCAGGGTGCCGTGTAGAATCGCCAGATGGGTGCCACCCGGCGCTAGATAGACGCGATTTGGCTCCACCCTCATCCCGTCTTCGGTCTCCACCACCGACATCGCCGTGCATTTGCTGAGCAGGTTTGGCAGGAGACTGACATGGCCGGCGTGCTGATGCGACACCACCACAAAGGCCATCCCGCTGCTGGGAGGCATGTGGTGGAAGAACTCTTCCATTGCCTCCAACCCGCCGGCGGAGGCACCAATTCCGACAATCAGGAAACCCTGTGGTTCTGCGGACAGCGCTTTCGAGCGAGTCGGCTTCGCCCGACGCAGCGTGGCTTTCACAAGGCGTCGCTTAGCACCCTTATGCTTGGCACCCGTCTCGGCAGAAACTGTTCTACTATGAGTCTTTTGTGTTGGAGCCATGGAGTCTGCTCCTCGGTCTGACTGAGACAGCGCCACCGTGAAATCGTCGCCCGCAGTTGAGGGATCGATCAGGGGCTAGAGTCTAAGCCTTTTTCCAATAAATAGACAAGCCCTTGGAATGGGGTCACAACAGGTAAAATGGTTGGCCTTGAGGCAAATGAATACTAGGGGAGGAACCAATTGTCATCAGCTCGGAAAGCCTCAATATCGCTCACGCTATTCTCCACAAGACCTGGCTGTCCAAAGGGAGTATACTGCACATCATTGTTCGTCCTCATGGTCAGAGCTGAGTCTTGATCATGAAACAGATCCCCACCACGATCACGTCGTCGTCGAGCAGTAGTCCGTCCTTCTCAATCCATCCAGATGCGACCTCCGTCGGGAGGTCGGCAACCACAGGAGGTATAGCCATGTCCATCTCCCGAAAACTCAAAGAGTATCTTGATCGTGAGCATGTACACTACGATGTCCTGCCACACCCCGAGGCCTTCCGAGCCTTGGCCATTGCCCAGGTGCTCCACACTCCGGAAAAGGAGATGGCGAAGGTGGTGATTGTGAAGGTTGAGAATCGGTTCGTGATGACCGTTCTCCCGGCCAGTTGGCAGGTGGATACCCGCCGCCTCAGAGACCTGTTCATGACCAACCATGTGCGACTCGCGACCGAGGAGGAGTTTAAAGATCTCTTCCCGGACTGCGAACTGGGTGCCATGCCGCCGTTCGGCATCCTCTATGGACTCCCTGTGTATGTCGATCCCTCACTCACAGAGGACGCTGAGATCGTCTTCCAAGCCGGGACCCATTCGGAAGCGATCCGTATGCGCTATATAGATTTCGCCGCACTCGTATTTCCAGTGGTCGAAGAATTTCACCGCTCACCCTCGGAGGTCTGGTAAGGACCCTCATCTCGCCAAGGGTCCCCAGTTCGGTCTGCCACTGATACAGATGGTTACGCCGCAAGCCCAACCAGCGGGCGACCGCCGTCGCTGGTCGGTCAGACGATTTCCACAGCCGAATCGTTTCGACCTTAAATGGTTTGGTGAACCGTTGCCGTTTCGCCATCAGACACCTCCACTGGGTATTGTCCCCTTTTGAAAGTGTCCAGGCAAACAGGGCTAGCTTATTCTACTTTTTCTGAAGACCGCCCCAGTTTCACGGCGCGAGGCGTCTTGCGAATTCTGGCGAGGGTTACTTCCGGCGGTGGAGGCGTGCTCGGACTTCCGCTAATGAGCGAGTGGCTTGTTTGCGGCGGGTGCGGATGAGCTTCCAGAACTTAGGGTCTGTCTGGAGGACGACAGATTCCCAATCCTGCTTGTCCACGCCGACGAGGACTGCGGCGGGCTTTCCCTGTCGAGTGATGACCACCCGATCTTTTTGAGCCTTCGTGACGAATTCATTAGCCCGTTTCTGAAGGTCTTGGACAGTAGCGCGCTTCATAAGATATCTTCCGTGGTTCGCCCTGCTGGCTTCTTTCGGATGGCTCGAATATACACCACCCGCTCCTCATCCGCTACATCGTAGAACAACCGGTATTCTCCGACTCTCAGTTCCCAGAGGGGCGGTTCTGCCGTCCAGGGAGGAACGAGCCCGACCAACACTTTGCGGTTGCGAGAAGGCTGAGTCGGTTCGCTTTCCAATGTACGTTCAATGGCATTGAGGATGGTGTTGCGATGAAACGCCGCCAGTTTCTTCAAATCGTCTTCAGCGCCCTTCGCAAACTGAATGTCGTACACGGGGGGACATCCTGGCATAGGGTCCTTAGTCTGTCAATTTATCAGCCCTGCCACATGGGGAGGACACAACGAAGAGGTTCGGCGCGGTCACCCTCCCATTCCGTGGCGCGCGGCGTTCCCCTCAGAAGTTGACACCTTCCTTTCTGAAACGTAGCCTGGCTCGAAATTCTTCTCGTTCATTTCCTAGGCGAGACCACGGAGAACCTATGAAGCCACGGATCACGGTCATTACGCTTGGTGTTGACGATCTCGAACGGGCGCTGAGGTTTTATCGGGATGGACTCGGTCTGCCGACGAAGGGGATTATGGGCACGGAGTATGAGCATGGTGCCGTCGCCTTCTTTGATCTTCAACATGGGTTGAAGCTCGCCATTTGGCCCCGCACATCTCTCGCCCATGAAGCCCACGTTCCACTTGGCCCTCGAAGCGCCACGGAATTCGCGCTGGGCCATACTGTCGCGAGCAAGGCAGAAGTGGAGACGGTCATGGCCCAGGTCCAACAGGCGGGAGCCGTAATCACCGATCCGCCGCACGATGCCTTCTGGGGTGGCTACACTGGCTCGTTCCAAGACCCCGATGGGCATGTCTGGGAAGTGGCCTGGAATCCCGATTGGGAACTACCCGACTAGTCATAAACCCGTTTCGCGGCGCGAAGACTCTTGGGAGTCATTTCTCAAGGGGCAGGTCTCAAGCCATGAGGCTAGTCGTCTTATTCTTTAGTTAAGGAACTTGCCTCCTCTCTCCGCTGCGCGGAGCAACGTGCTATCTCCCTGCGATCCACCTCGGCCAGGCGCTCAGGAGCGACTGGTAGTGGGGATTACTCCTCAAAGTCTCCGTATCGGCATTTTCAATGCCATCCCGTCCTCATTCTCGCCAAAATCTGGGTGCCGTACACAATTGAAAAAAATAGATACAGCATCACATACAGAGATGTACGTATAAGTAGTCCCCACAGTACTAAGGTGTTGATAATGCGACGCTGTCATGCTGGATCGCAAATTGCTTATCCTCCGCGCAAGTTCACTTACATAACGAGGGAGGAAATAATTATGGATTGCCAGAAGTGCAAAGGATTGATGATGTTGGGGCGGTTCTCGGACTTTTTCCTGGTCTTCTATGCGTGGAAATGTATCAACTGCGGAGCGATCATCGATCGGAAGATCTATAATAATAGGAGAAATAGCCTCGCAGCCAAAACCACGAAAGAAGTTGAAGCGGCCACCGCGTGAACCATGGGCCGGGAGACAGAGGTGGTACTGGGGTGACCTATGCGATGTCATCAGGTCCAGGTCCCTGTTAGGGCAAAGACGAGTAGTGTTAACAACCGTCTTGCAATCACGCATCGCGCGGCGAAGAAACGTCTTCACCCCAGTATTGCGTCGCGCGACGATCCAGCGCTTGAAATGCCGGCATCTCCTCAATCATCCGATTGACACTTCCCTCGCTAGAACGTAGCCTCTCCCCAATTCGGCCACAGAACAAGATCGTTCACCGGGACAGACACTTGGGCATGGATTGGTTACTGCTAATTGGTTTGGTCGTTCTCCTCATTGTCGGCGGCGCCGCTTCCTTCTTTCTGTATTTTTTCATTGCCAGAACCAAGAAAGAGTTCCGCGCGACTCAACCCGATCTCAGAATTACGAACTTGTCAGCAATGAACTCAGGGGACGTCCTTACCCTCTATCCGGAGCTCGAGAACGTGGGGCCTGGTGTGGCGTACGATTGCGTGATGCACCTGGGTGGGTGGGAAGGGAATTTCGCAGTCAAGAAAGTGTATCCTCGCGGCCCACGTTATGAGAAACATGTGGTATCCATTGTCTTGGGTCCGGAAGCCCCGATCCGTGTGAAACCCATTAGCAATGGGTATCTCCGGCTACGTTATCAAGACCGCTGGGAGCAAAAGTACGAACGTTGGTACCCTGTCGCCCAAGTCAGAAGGGGTGAAATCCCTCCCTACAACCCTCAAATTGACCTGGAGCATCCTGACTTGACCGAGCCTCACCCATCGGTCTGGGATATGCGGAAGTTTCTTCGAAACATTTCCCTGTACGGCTGAAAAAGAAAAGTCGGCGGTCTTCGTTTCGCGGCGTACTGCGGTTCTACCTCCTTTGAAGTTGGAACGATAGTCCCAGGCAATACGCGTTTTCATTACTGCGCCTGAAGCGGGAACGGAAATGACCCCTCCTCAGTGGCCCATGTCCACCGCGTCTGAGTCTTGGTAAGATAGAACACAACCTTGCACAAGCAGGAGCTTTCGCTGTGGAGACGAAGATACCGATTGCGGCCGGCCTCTTCGTGGCCTGGTTCTCGATAGCGACCTTCGGGATGCCAGGCCTCGCCTCTGCCGAATGGTATGTGGCGGGAAATGTTGGGGTCAACTTCGCAGATCGCCTCACCGGCATCTCGGGAACGGGCGACCTCACGGGAGTCGAACCTCGATCTCCCGACTTTGACCTCAAGAATTCGATCAGCTACGGAGCCAAGCTCGGGTACTTTCCTGAGCACAGCTGGTTTGGGATCGAGGGCGAAGTCTTACAGACCACGCCGCACATAAAAAATTTGGATAACGATCCCGGCATCCATTTGCGAGTGACCACTGTAGGGGTCAACGTCCTTGCTCGGTATCCTGGACGTACGTTCCAGCCTTATGTAGGAGTCGGCGTGGGCACGGTGATTGCCCACCTCAGTGATACCGCCACCGTACAAAGTGATACCGATGTCACCAGCGGGTGGAATGTGCTTGCCGGCCTGCGTGGATTCGTCACCCCCTATGTCGCCATCTTTACCGAATACAAACATACAGGGGCCACGTTCCGGTTCGATCAGGCATTCGGCACTGGAGGCTTTGAAGGTGTCTACAGAGCCCAGCATGTCTTGGTTGGCATCTCCTATCATTTCTAGGAGCGGGGAATTCCTGTGCCTCGAACTGCCATTATCGCTCTTCTTCTTGCTGGGCTTCTGATTCTGTCTTCCTGCGCGGAATCAGCCCACCAGGTCAATCGAAACAGGCTCCACATCGACGTGCCCCCTGAGCTAGAAAAACAAATCGATGCCAGCGTGAACTTTGTAGACTTACAAGCCGCTCCTGGCAACTACGTCGGACGAGTCGTCATGGTCGGTGGCGTCGTCGTGAGGGCCAAACGGACGAAGGACCGGACCGAAATTGAAGTTCTACAACTTCCTTCTGAAGGAGGAGAGCCCTCGACAACAGAGAGACTCCGCTCCGAGGGACGTTTCCTGGCTGTCCGAGAAGCGTTTCTTGACCCAGCGACGGTGCCTCCAAGCACACCGATTACCGTGATCGGTGTAGTCAGCGGCTCAACTACCAGGCCACTGGATGAAACCGACTACACCTATCCGATCCTCGAGATCAAGCACCTCGTCGATTGGAGCAGGGTCGCCTCACAACGTGCAGGAGGCAGTGCCGCTGCCTTCTATGGCCCTTACTACTCGCCTTTCGGATACTGGGGAGGACCATACGGATACTTTCCATATTTTGGCAGGCCCTACCCCTTTTTTATCCAGCCACGGCCGCAGGCGCCCCCGCCACCTCCTCGACAAAATATCCCGCCACGATTCAGGAAAGGATAATGATCTGGGATGATGTGGCGGACGGTTGCGCCTCCGCAGGTCGTAACGAAGATTTTTGGGCTGCGCGTGGAAAAGATGTCAGGAACCGATTCACGGCGCATGACGTTCCAATTTTGCCTGTACAATCGGTTGGTGTCTCGACCGGTTCTAGCTCGTATTATGATGGGATATCTATGTGGCTGATGGAGCGATACTAGCCCGCGCTCGGTGAGCCAATGCCGGCTCGCTCGGCATGCTGGTGCGCTCGATCGACGGAGAATACCAATGACACATGAAGACACGATTGCGGGGCCCCTCCTTTCCCGCCGTGAAGTTGTAATATTTCTGGGCGCCACTGGTGCGGCCTGGCTGATGGCAGGCAGTCTGAACCCCAAGCGGGTTGTTGCAGGCACACTTGGACCCTCCTGTGTGGTCCGACCAGAACAAACCGAAGGTCCGTATTTCGTCGACGAGCGCTTGAATCGCTCCGACATTCGCTCGGATCCGACCGATGGGCGAGTGAAGTCCGGTACCCCGCTGGCTTTGACGCTACAGGTCTCGCGCCTCGGTGCTGGAGACTGTCACCCGCTGCCGGGCTCCCAGGTGGACATCTGGCATTGCGATGCGCTCGGCATCTACTCGGATGTGCAGGATCCTGGGTTCAACACCATCGGCCAGAAGTTTCTACGTGGCTATCAGGTAACCGACGGGCGCGGAGAGGCTCGGTTCGTCACTGTATACCCTGGTTGGTATGCGGGCCGGACCGTACACATTCATTTCAAGATTCGCACCGCACCCATGGCCCAGCGGAGCTTCGAGTTCACGTCGCAATTGTATTTCGACGATGGGCTGACGGATCGCGTCCATGCAGCCCCACCATATGCCGCGCAAGGGCCGCGCACAGCGCGAAACCAGCATGATTGGATCTTCCGCCGTGGTGGTGATCAACTCATGCTGGCTCCGACGAGAGAGGCTGACGGCTATGCTGCATCCTTCGCAATCGGCCTGCTGCTTCGTTGAAGAGCCCCGCGATGCGCGGCACCAGCAGGATGCTCAACAAGACTGTCAGCAAGGCCGCAGCGAGCGAAGAGGCGAGGAGGTACATACCGCACTTCGTGTGGGCCGTTCGCCTTAGAATGGATCTTGGCGAACGGAAAAACCCCTTCACCATTTCGATCCTCAGGCCATCCCTTCCCCAGATTGAGCTTCTGAGCGAAGCGAGAACGATGCATGGGAAAAGGCGCGTTCCAGGGCGAAGAGTCTGTCTTGGCAGACTCAGGGCGGGCGGGTGAAGTAATCGCCGGGGTCGGGCGGGTGAGAAGAGTGACTTTTTCAGAATCCTGCTAGACGGAACCCTCGGCCTGCTGATGGAAGAGAGAGAGGATCAATTGGCGGGGATGCCGGGGCCGATCTTTTCGACAATGACCTGTCAGACTTGCCTGGCAGACTGCCAGGAAGCAGAGTCAGATCAGGCGTGAGCCATTCACAGCGTGATGTAAGCGAGGCCCCCGTTTCAGCTGGTAGAGCGGTGGCGCTAGTCGTGCCTGGCACGAAGGGCTTCTTTGAGCCTGGCCTTAGCGGCAGAGGAAAGCTGCGCGTCTTCTTGTGCGTGATGAGCCTCAGATGTCGGACGTCGCGTAGCCTGCTGTAAGGCTTAGAGCTGCCGCGGGCGGGCAGTTTCAGCGATGCCACCTAGATCTTCGATGAGCGCTCGCAAGGGTTCGGCCACCGACCAGGCTTGCGCGCAACAGCCTCGCGGCTGGTGAGGCGCCTCGGCATCGAAAATCTCCGAGACTTGGCCCAGACAGGCTTCATGCAGATGCGCTTCGAGGCCGACGAGAAAACTGCGAGCCTTGTTTCTCGCTGCGGCCCTCTGGCCGAATACTTTCATCCAGGCAGTCACAAACGGGCCCAACAAGAAGGGCCAGACCGTACCCTGGTGATAGGCGCCGTCGCGTTCCACTACG
>VBOM01000310.1 GCA_005877535.1 Nitrospirota bacterium
TCAACCGACCGGCCGGAAACCGCTCGTGAATACTACACGTCCTCCTCACATGCTCTCAGTTGCCGTAAGCGGATCTAGTTCACATAGCCTGAGCCCGTGATTCTGCCCGATAAATCTCGGTATCTCGATGTCCCCTGTGGAAGACCTGAGCAAACACCTTCCGGCTTGCCGCCACCTCAGAATGTTCCGATCCAAGGGTTTTTTCGCTGATCGCAAGCGAACGACGAATGAACCCTTCAGCTTTCCCATAGTGTCCTTCGGATGATCTGACACAGGGCGATCGTTCTCATCGTATCCGCCACGATAGGATGCTCGTGCCCCAAGACCCGGTTTGTCAGCGAGAGCGACCGGCTCAACAGGAGATCCGCTTCAGCGTATTGTCTCTGGGAAGCCTTCAGAATTCCTATATTCTTCAGGACGATGGCCACGTCCGCATGATCTGAACCCAGGGCTGCCACACTCACTCCCAGTGAACGTTGGAACAAGAGTTCCGCTTGCGCATACTTATGTTGCTTGGCGTTCAGAATGGCCAATTCGTTCAAACAGTCGGCAAGACATGGATTGAGCGATCCAGTCTGCTCGACCAGTTCGATTGCAGCATGAAAGAAATTCTCCGCCTTGTCGTATTCTCCTTGTTCAACAGCGGTCTTCCCCTCTGCCTTGTAGTTATCCCAAAGCATGCCGCGTCCATCGCACCACCATCCGGACTTTCGCCTCAAGGCTGACCCTGACGCGTCGCGCATGAGGGTACGGTATCGTGCCGGTTGGACCGCCTGCCCGACATGCCTATTTGGCTGAATGGGCATAATTTTACTCTCCTTAGGTGGCCTCCTGAGTTATGGCTCAAGTCGCGTGACGGAGAGGGTATGGCCTTGGGATGAGATCTTGGCTACGATCTTATCCCCCGGGTTAACCCTTTTCCGGACTTTGGTATTGTCGTCAAGTTCGAGCCGCACCTCATCACCGGCATGGCTGGTGATGATGACATAGGACTTGTCCACGATATCGAGTGTGAGTTCGCCTTTAGGATCCTTGGCCATATGAAATTCCCCTTTGACCTGAGCCACTTCGCCTGTCACAACCTTCGAAGGTGTCGATTCCAAAGGCGACTGGGCTTCCGCCAAAGTTCCCAGAGCCCCTACCAGGCCGACAGTGACAATCACCGTGGCAAGACTGGTCGCCTTTAGAGAATTCATATGGACCTCCTTCTGAAGCTGAAGAAAGCCTCCGTCCTGTCCTCCTACACCCCGAGACTGATCCACGTTTATGCACTGGTCGAGAGAATAGGCCAGGAGACCAAACTCGTGACCTCTGCCTCCCTCTCGCAGGTATTAACGAGCGCCAGCTCATACACCCGGACATAGTCTTGCGCCATTCGTTCTACACTGAAGCGCTGCTCGAAGCTCCAGCGACATCGTCGACGGTCGATCTCAGGAATATGTTGGATTGCCGCCGTCATCTCGTCGAGCCCCTCGCAGACGAATCCAGTGGCTCTGTCCTCAATGATTTCAGGAATGGACCCACGCCGATAGGCCAGCACGGGAGTTCCGCAGGCTAGGGCTTCGATCAACACGAGACCGAAAGGTTCCGGCCAGTCGTAGGGACAGACGAGCGCCATGGCATGACCCAGGAATTCGTTCTTTTCGGCATCCGTGATCTCTCCGAGATACTCGATTAATGGATCAGAGAGTAGGGGCTCGATTTCGGTGTGAAAGTATATCTGATCCATCGGATCGACCTTCGCAGCAATCCGCAAGGGAATCCCTACCCGCTTGGCGATCTCAATCGCATGATCCGGTCGCTTCTCGGGGGCGATACGCCCCAGGAAAGCCAGATAACTACCGTGATTCGGATGCAAGCTGTAAAGATCCCTCGGCAAACCGTGATAGACGGTGGCGTGCCAATTTGCCCAAGAGACAGGTTTCCGCTGGGAGTTCGAAATCGAGACCATCGGCATCTCTGCATATTCCCGAAACACCGGCTGCAGTTCGGGGAGATCGAGCCGACCATGGAACGTGCTCACCGTCGGGATCGGATTCCGCCGTGCGAGAGGGAAGCCCATGAAATCGAGATGGGAATGAATGATGTCGAAGTCACCGGTTTTCCCCAGCGCCTGCTCCATCAGCATCGTCATGGGCGCATCGCGGTTGAAGATCCCAGTGTTCAACCGCAGTGCGTGAGGGCAGATCGCTTCTAGACGAGCCGTCGTAACCGAATCTCCGCTCGCGAACAAGGTCACGTCGTGACCGAGCCGAACCAGTTCTTCGGTGAGGTAGGACACGATCCGTTCCGTCCCTCCATAGAGTTTTGGCGGAACGCTCTCCCACAAGGGTGCAACCTGGGCAATTCTCATCGGACTGTTCCTTTCATCATAGGCCTATTTCGCCGGTCGAACTGCGAGGACTCTCTCACCGATAATCACATCTGCCTCGATTCTCTCACCCGGGACCACCATGCGCTCACGTGTCGTATTTTTGTCGACGTAGAGATACACGAGCCTCCCGAAGATGTCTTTGAGGACATACACGTCGCCCTTGATGGACAACAGATCGCCCCTAATCGTTTGAGTAGACATCTCACCCTGAGCCATGGCGCTGGGAACAAGGAGGCTTAGACTGAACAGCAGAACCATCATGCATCTAATTGCTCTGGACATGCTGCACCTCGATTGAAACTCTGAAGGGTTCACGCCGTTCGCCCTGTTATCGATGATCCGATTGGTACTCATGGCCGACGATACTTTGTACCCGGCGCACGACTTTGCCGGCCGTTTTTTTCATCTCCTGCAACATTTTGCATCACATGATGCGCGCCTGCTTGCCCGGATAAACCGATCGCACCGCAATTGACACAGCGCCATCCACCATAGGCCCAGCCTCCGATGAAGGTCCGCCCTCCAATAAAGTGTTCAGCCACCACCAGCCCGGCACAGCGTTCGCATCTCATGGTTTCCAACTTTCTCTCGACGTGTCGTGCTTTTCTCACAACACCTTGTGTTCTATCTTCTTGCCTGTCCAGGCAGACTACTCTCTTGCGTCTGTCGAACGGCAGCGAGCAATTCTTCATTCCGAAACGGCTTCTGTACCATAATCAGAGCGTTGGTCTGCTGGGGACCGAGATGTAAGCGCAGACGACGCAGTTCCCGTGGTACCTCCAGCCCCCACTTCTGCTAACACAGCCCCTAGCACAACATCGGCCTCGACCAGAAGAATTCGTCCTTCCACGATGCGTTTCTCCCGATGTCCGAGGGTCCTGTCGTGGAGACTGAGCAAACTAGATGCCTGAAAATGGTCCCGTGTCGTTGCCGCCGCAAGACCGCGGAAGATTCGGAAGATTCGAGGTTTTATCCCGATGACCGTTGCTGGGAACCCTGAAACGTCGCGGATTGCTCACCAAGATGAGAGACAACTTATTCCGCTGCAGACATCTTGTCTCGAATTCCAATTGAACAAGGAAACATGAGGGATTACCATGAACCTATGCTGAACCGGTGGCACCGACTCAGCCTTCAAGTCAAGATCACGCTGATGATCATCTGCGTCGTCGGCCTCTCCGCGGCTACGACCGAATGGCTCGAGGTCCGTTCTATCCAGCACGTGGTGGAAAACAACGTCCGCGATGCGGCACTGGCCGTCGGGCGATCCGTCGACCAGAACGTGACGAGTCTTGCCCAGCTGTCGAATCGGGAGCCGAGGACCAAAGAGCTGGAGAAGATCCTGGCGACTTCGCCGGATCTTCTCAATATCGTGCTGTACGAGTTTCCATCCAAACCGGGAGAGAGGCCTCTAGCGATCACGAGCGCTGGCCCCACGGAGTTGCCTCGTCAAGAGGGGGCTCCCGACCTTGTTCTGCGGGTGCGCGAGGAACGGCGACCCCTGATTGATTATGCGGATCGGACAAAGACCCATCGCGTATTCCTGGCTGCCCCGATATTCTTGAGGAATGCCGTCGTTGGTGCGACCTATGCCGAGTTCTCCACGTTGCAAATGGATGAGGCCTTGGAATCAATGCGGCAGGCCTCCAGAACTAGACGATTGCTGACTGGATTGGCGATCGTCGTCACGATCAATCTATTTCTGTACTTCAAGGTGCATCGCCCAGTGAAACAACTGCTCACCGCCGTCGAATCTGTTTCCCAAGGAACCATGACCCCGGTCGTACCTGTTGGAGAACAGGATGAACTGGGAGAACTTGCCGATACATTCAATCACATGGTGAAGAAGATCCGGGAAGCAACTCATGACAATGCGCAATTAACAGAATCCCTGCGTTCGATGAACGACAGTCTTCAGCTGAAAGTCAGCGAGGCGACCGGCGAAGTGCTGCAAAAGAATCGGGCGTTGGCTCACACGAACGAACTGCTGTCGGCGGCACAGCGCGATGCGGCGCGCGCGCAACGCCTGTCGGCGATTGGGCAGGTCGCCGCAACCGTGGCGCATAAAATCGGCACTCCCCTGACCGCTCTGTCCGGCCATATCCAGCTCATGGCTGAGGATCCGACACTGAGCTTAGAGTCCCGAAAACGGCTGGAGACAGTGGAGGCTCAGATCGAACGAACATCGAAAATTATTCAAGACATGCTGTTGTATGCAAGGAGACCGGAGCCGCTTCGATCTCCCGTCGATCTGAACGCGTGCGTCGCAGAATGTATCGCCCTCTTCAGGCCGGAGTTCGAACGCCGGAAAATTGCACTGGTCATCGAATGGAGCCAGCAAGTCGAGAAAATCGAGGCCGATGTCCAGCAACTCCAGGAAGTATTCAACAATCTGATCGAGAACGCACTCGATGCGATGCCGGCTGGTGGAACCTTGGTCACGCGGATCTCTCCCCACGCCGAGCTGGAGCAGCCAGACCACCGAACGTGGGTGCAGGTGGAATTCGCCGATACAGGCTGCGGGATGGAAACCGAGCAAATGGCCCAGATTTTTCAGCCGTTTTTCACGACGAAAAAGGCGCGACGCGGC